>DPKY01000230.1 GCA_003542275.1 Methylococcaceae bacterium
TCGTCCACGCGCCCTTGCTGCCCAAAGCGGCTGCAACTCCTTATGATTCGGCTTACAAATCGTACTTTTCGCAACGTGATGCCCGATAAAGTGGCTTTAAAAGGCTTGAGCCGTGTGCGGGGAAACTTGCACGCACGGTTCTTAGGAGAGTGGCGGCTGGTAACGGTCGCTACTTATCCGATAATGCACCCCAGATACGAAACACGCTTTTAAATAAGTGTAAGACACCATGATATTTTCATGGTGTCTTGCCTTCTACTTTAAAATTACACTTCTCTTATGAAATGGGCGTAAAAATCTGACGCGTTTCATTTTTACCAATGGTGAGTAAATCCCAAATAAGCAGAATAAGACCTGCACATGTGATAGCTCCAAAAAACCAGCGCCATACCATCGCACTTTGGAAAGCGGGGTGATTTTGGGCCGCGAAATAACCGCTCCACGTTGACCCCTCCACAGCACGTTCTATAAACGACTGTTCATAGCCTGCAATTAACAATGCAATGGTCATCCCTATCACGCCTACATTAAGGAGACCCAACGCCCATTTCCAGCGCCACGCATGTTGCATAGCACCACTCATCCACACATCACCTCGCCAATGCTGAATAGCTAGGTAAAAGAAAGCAATATTAATTGTTGCATACGCTCCAAAAAAAGCTAAATGACCATGCGAAGCCGACCACTGCGTGCCGTGTGTATAAAGATTGATTTGAGGAAGCGTGTGCATAAATCCCCATACACCCGCCCCAAAAAAATTACCAAATGCGTGCGCAATAATCCAAGCAAGCGCTGGATGATTGGCATTTTTAAACGCGTGTGCCCCCGAATCGTAAACCGCATGTACCACCATCGCCACCAAAGGGATAGGTTCGAGTGCAGAAAAAAATCCCCCAATAGTAAGCCAATATTCAGGGGTGCCTATCCAAAAATAATGATGTCCAAGCCCTAAAATACCCGATCCAAACATCAATGCAACTTCAATATAGAGCCATGTTGTTACAATTTTTCGTTTTACGCCAAGTAACTTCATGAGTGACCATGCCATAATCACACCAACCAGCACTTCCCATGTCGCTTCAACCCAAAGATGAATCACCCACCACCACCAAAATTGGTCATGAGTAATGTTGGTCATATAAAACATCCCCGCTAGGTAAAGTCCGGCAAGTGCAACTAAGTCGAGCGTCAACACACCCGCAATCCCCGACCATTGACCTTTTGAAAAAGTAGCGACTACGTTATAAAAAAATGTGAGAACCACCAACACAATACCAATATCTGCCCAGCGTGGTGCTTCAATGTATTCACGCCCTTCGTTAATTAGCCATAAGGTCGTGTCGTTTCCGGCCCCTATTTGAATAAATAAATACACCAACACCACTATTGTCACCGCAAGCGTGAGTACCCAAAAGGCTATTTTTCCCCATTTTAATCCGACAATCTCTGTTTGGCTTTCATCTTCAAGTAACCAATAAATGCAACCAATAAAACCGTAAAGCATCCACACTACCATCGCATTGATATGCACCATGCGATTCACACTAAAATCTAACCAGCCATATAAAAAATGGGGATAAATAAATTGCGTGGCAGCGAGCATACCAAACAGTAATTGTGCGAAAAATAAGATAACAGCAACGATAAAATAGTTAACCGCTAACTGGCGGCCGTTACTTAAATTGGCACGATCGAGCGCTGTCCATGAGACAAATCTATTGAGTTTATTGTTTACTACGCTACACAATTGGTAATTATTCATCTCTTATTCCTCCGTTGCGTTAATGGTATTGAAGTGATAAGGAAAGCCATTAGTATCAATACTTGACATCCACTTCAAAAACGCCACAATCCCTCTAGCCTCTTCGGGAGTTATATGTAAATTAGGCATTTTCCGGTTGCTGCCAAACGTTCGTGCATTCTTTTCTGGATCGAGTAAAAATTTTACCATCAACTCTTCGCGCAGCGCGGTAGACAACCAACTTTTATCCAGCCAAGCTTTTGTTAAATCCGGTGCAAAATAAGCACCATTGCCAAGTAATGTGTGACAATTCATGCAATTTTTCGCTTGCGTTGTTTTTTTACCTAAAGTTACTAGCGCCTCTGCTTCTTTTTCAGTAAAAGCCTGACCAAACAACAATTCATCGCCTCCTATGACAGGAATGGATTTGTATAATTCTGGCTTATAAACATAATCAATTTTTTTATTTATGACGCTGTAAGGTTGGACACGTTGACTACCTACTTTCGTCTGGCTTAATGAATCAAATGTTAAAATAACGAGCAGTAGAAACGAACTTGCTGTTACCCAAATCGCTACTTTTTTCCAGAATGATTCACTTGCCCATAAAGGATTTTTGTCATTCATTATTTTCCCTCTAAAAATAGTGCATCGAAATTTTCAATCATGTGTTTGCACACAAAGATACCAAATTCCAATGGGTGCAAAAAAATAACCAATTACCATCACTGCTGAGAGCAGTAGCCAATAATCAGAAAAATGAGCCACTTGGCTCAGTAGCCAAACAGCCACAATCAAAATACAATAAAATAGGTAAGCTGAAAATTTAATATAAAAGTGGGTATTCACCTTTGACCAAGCGAAAAGCAAGGCATAGCACGCCCCCGCTAAAACGATCAACGCCGACGAAAAGAACGTCATAAAAAAATCAGAAAGTGCAACGGGTTGTATCATGTATCCTCTCTTTCATTTGACAATAAAAACTCACACTCTGTATCACCCTTTGCCATGCAACGTGATTGCTTAACAGGCTCTCCAAGTGCACCGCTCATCAGTGCTAAATCAAATTGACAAATCTGAGGGTATTTCTGTGCAACATCGTGGTAGAGGCAATTGCATGCTTGCACGCAAGCACGTGCGTCTTTATTCACAGTTAGCTTTGCAATAAAACCTAATTCATTCATAACACGCATCAGTGTCTCTACTCGCAACTCAAATGATTTCCCCTCAAATTGGCTACTTAACTGCATGGCTAATTTCGTGCCTAAATGGCGCATATATTTTTCAGATTCCTCTACCGAAATTGTTTCAAGTAAGTCTTCGAGCATAAGCCCAGCCAACCATGAATAGTGTTTTGGAAAATAATTAATTCCCTTATCACTAATACGATAAAGCACAATAGGGCGACCATTCGTCTTACTTACACCGTCTTTTTCGATATAGCCTGCGGCCTCAAGTGCACTAAAATGCTCTTGCACAGCGGTGCGTGATATCCCTAATTCAAAATACAAATCTTCAATGCACAATGCCCGCTTATGTATTAAAAAATATTCCAAAATAGCGTGTTGTCGCTGACCAATCTTGTTCATAGCATCCAGTTTAAAAATATTTTTTAGTTATAACGGAATTATATTGTATAAGTTATTTGATTGCTATAAACTATTTTTGAGCGTCATGCTCAATTAAGATCGCTAAGCTTGATCAAACTCTATAAACCATAATAAATAAAAGGCAAAAATCATGAGTGACATATTACACACAGAAAATGCAACGTTATTTGAGCAACTCGGTGGCGAAGGCGCCGTGAATGCCGCTGTAGATATTTTCTACCGCAAAGTGTTAGCTGATCAGCGTATTAACCGTTTTTTTGACGGCGTTGATATGGATAAACAAGCCGCAAAACAAAAAGCATTTTTAACAATGGCGTTTGGCGGCCCTGCATATTACAGCGGCAAAGATATGCGTGAGGGACATGCAAGATTAGTTAAAATGGGACTGGATGATAGCCATTTTGATGCGGTCATTGAGAATTTAGCCACCACATTGTCTGAGCTAGGCGTATCGACGACCTTAATTGGCCAAGTTGCCGCCATCGCAGAAACCACACGCTCGGATGTATTAGGCAAATAAAACAATATGTTAAGAGAGAGCGATCCATGATTTAGCATTAAATCAGTAATAATTCTGAAGGGAAAAGAATTTCAGTGGCAAGATGAATTTCTGCCTCCCAACCTGCGGATAATTGGTGCCCTGCTCTTTCCAAATCACTCGCATCACTAACTAACGCTAATGCTCGTCGATAAAGCATTTGACCTGTTGAAGTTAATTGCGCTTTGCGTCCTTGGACTTCAAGGCTTTTACATCAAGTAATGATTCAATTTTTTGCACAGCATAAGTCACGGCGGATTGACTTTTATTGAAAATCTCAGCGGCTTGAGCGTCACTACCCGCATCAACCACAGTAATTCATGCTCGCCACTGTTCAAGTGTAATTTAAGAATTCATAAAATATCTAAAATTTAGATTGTTAATAACGAATTATTAGACTTGTTTTAACGGGAAAAAATGCAGACAATAAA
>DPKY01000268.1 GCA_003542275.1 Methylococcaceae bacterium
GGTGATGGGACTGAAGTGAAAACCATTGCTTAAATGCTTTGGCGTGGGCGAAAACAGATAAGACTCCAGTTGTTGAATATGCTGAATTTTACCTTCTGATTCGGTGCCAACGAGAAGCGTGTCCCAGCCTTTTTCGAGCTTTGATTGAAGACGAAAGTGGATGTCGGTGCTGATGGTGTGTAGTGGATTTGAGAAGACAATCGGCTCGCCCACAGCAAAAGGGTGCGTTAAGTTGGCATAGCGCAATTTTTGAATTTTTCGATTGTAAAAATCCACGGTTTTATTACGCCACGCCACAACACGGTATTTATCAAAATCATGATCGAACTTTTCATTGCTAAACGCGGAGGGCATCCAGCGCGTGAAGTGCTGTCCGGGCATGATATGAATGCCAATATTGCCCGCTTCATTGGTGAGTGATTGCAGGGGAGGGAGTGTCATAGCGCCGTTTTCGATGGCTTGTCGAATATCACTACACAGCCCTAAAATAGGATTTTCACTGCGCTGGCGCATGACTTTAGTCAAATAATGACTGTTTTTAAACGCAAACGTCAGTGACTTCTGTTCGCCAATGGGTGGCAGTTGCGCCTCATCGCCCATCATAATCAGTTGAACACCATCAAGGTCAATGGCGCTATGCAGATAACGCAGTAATTCTTCGTTAATCATGGAAATTTCATCAATGACCACCAAATTGAAATTTTCCATGCTACTTTTACCGCTGCTGGTCAGAATTTCCCGCCCGCCACGGGTTTCGATTTTAAGGCCTAGCAGTGAATGAATCGTGACGCATTTCACACCCAACCCTTGATGCTCAGACAACGTTTTGAGCACGCGCACGGCTTTATTGGTGGGCGCGGTGAAACACACTTTGATGTGTTTTGGCAGACGTTTTACCAAATGTTGAATCGTGAAACTTTTACCCGTTCCCGCAGGGCCAATTAAACAAAAAATGTCTTCACGCCCTTGCTTGACAAAATCCAGCATGGCTTCAATGGCCGCTTGTTGCTGATCATTTAGCGTTATTGACATCGCTTGCCATCACGCCATGCTTAGTAGACATTGCCTAAAAAATCGCGTTTGCCAATGTCAAGGCCGTTGTGACGTAAAATTGCGTACACGGTGCTGACATGAAAATACACATTAGGCAGGACAAATTCGAGCAAATAAGGCAGGCCTTCAAAGGTGACCGTTTTATTGCGGATGAGAAATTGAATGGTTCTTTTTTCTGAACCGTCAATTAACGCTGGCTCGCTGGCATTGAGGATGGCAAGCGTTTTATCAATGCGCACAAGTAGCTGCGTGAACGTGGTTTCATCGTCCTCAAATTTAGGTGGCTCAAGCCCTGCAAGGCGTGTAGCGGCACCTTTGGCGATATCCGTTGCAATTTGTACTTGCTTGACGAGCGGATACATATCGGGGTAGAGGCGAGCATGGACAAGCACGGCGGGGTCGATGTTTTTCTGCTCGGCATACGCTTGTGCTTTTTCGAGAATGGCGCGTAAATTTGACAAACTGCGAATGAGCGCCGGCACAGAAGCGGTGTACAGTNNAGCAGTGTACAGTGAAATCATACCAAAGTCTCCAAAAAAATTATTTAAACCAAATCGCCGCGCAAATCATCAGCGCCGCAGTGAAAATTGCCCAAAGTTGATGGCGTTGTTGCTTTGCCATGTCAGCTCTAAGCAAGGCCAATTCACGGCGTTCCTGTTGCGCATTTTGTTGGGCGTACGCCGCGCTTTCGAGCGCTTTGTAGAGAAGCGCTGGAATTTCTGGAAATTGATCAGCAAAATCGGGAACTTGCTTGATGAGTTGACGGAGTTTGGCTTTTGGGCTGAGTCGCTCTTGAAACCAGCTTTCTAAAAAGGGTTTGGCTGTTTGCCATAAATCCAATTCAGGGTAGAGCTGACGGCCGAGGCCTTCAATATTGAGCAAGGTTTTTTGCAATAGCACCAGTTGGGGTTGAACGTGCATATCAAAGCGCCGCGCGGTTTGAAAGAGTCGCAAGAGGAGTTGACCAAAAGAGATGTCTTTGAGCGGTTTTTCAAAAATGGGTTCACAGACACTGCGAATGGCCGCCTCGAATTCTTCAATGCGCGTGCCGCTAGGTACCCAACCCGATTGCACGTGCATTTCCGCCACGCGGCGATAATCTCGATTGAAAAACGCGAGGAAATTTTCAGCTAAATAACGCTGGTCCGAACTGGAGAGCGAGCCGACAATCCCAAAATCCACGGCAATATATTTGTCGGGGAGTTGCACAAAAATGTTGCCAGGGTGCATATCCGCATGAAAAAAGTTGTCACGAAAGACTTGCGTGAAAAAAATCTCAACACCGCGTTCAGCAAGCACTTTAAAATTGGCCCCCCCCGCTTGCAACTGCGCAATGTCGCCGACAGGAATGCCATATACGCGCTCCATGACCAAGACATTTTTGCGAGTGAATTCCCAATGAATTTCGGGTATATATAAACTTTCCGACTGTTCAAAATGACGGCGTAACTTAGCGGCGTTGGCCGCTTCACGCAATAAATCCAGCTCGTCTAGGGTCGTGCGCTCAAATTCGGCGACCACTTCTTTTGCGCGTAGGCGCTTTGCATCAATCCAAAAACGCTCTGCAAAGCTCGCCAATTCATAAAGCAAAGCGATATCTGAGGCAATACGTGGTGCAATATCGGGGCGAACGACTTTGACAATGACTTGCTCGCCGCTGTGTAGCGTGGCGGTATGCACTTGCGCTACAGACGCGGAGGCGAGCGGTGTGCTGTCAAAACTGGCAAAGGCGGTGTCGACAGGCAACCCCAGCGCTTTTTCAATAATGTTGATGGCGTCTTCGCTGGCAAAAGGCGGTACTCTGTCTTGCAGTTTGACCAATTCATCTGCAATGTCATCGGGCAGTAAATCTTTGCGCGTTGAGAGCGCTTGGCCAAATTTGACGTAAATAGGCCCCAAATCTTCGAGTGTGCGACGAATACGCACGCCGCGCGGTTGTGCGTCTCGATTCAAACGGGCATAGGGTGAAAAAATGGCAAAATGGCGAATCGGGCGAAAAAAAGGCGTTTGCAGTGCCAATTCATCTAAACCGTGACGAAGTAATACCCAGTGAATGTGAAT
>DPKY01000204.1 GCA_003542275.1 Methylococcaceae bacterium
GAGAAGCGGTGCGTTTATCTTCAATGCCGCTATAAAGGCCAATGACGCCCAAATACAAAAACAATAAAATCAGCTCAGAGGTTAAACGCGCATCCCACACCCACCACGTCCCCCACATGGGTTTTCCCCACAGCGAGCCGGTCACGAGTGCTAAAAAGGTAAAGCTCGCCCCAACTCGCGCACTGCTAATGCTGACAATTTCAGCGAGTTTAATGCGCCAAACCAGTCCAATGCCGCCACTGATGGCCATGACAACGTAAATAAACATTGACATCCACGCCGCAGGAACGTGAACGTAAATAATGCGAAAGCTCTCGCCTTGCTGATAATCCGCAGGCGCCGTGATTAAGCCACCATAAAGCCCATAGCAAAGTAAAACCAAAAATAGCGCACTGAGCCACGGCAACATTTTCCCGCTGATAGCGTAAAAATAGGGCGGCGAAGAAAATTTATAAATAAATCGCATGAACATAATTAACTCAAACTCATCTTTAAAGCTGCCGCAGTAGGCAGTGGGGTTAACGTAAGGGCTAAAAATAAAATGGCGCACATCATCGACAAATGTCCCGAAATGGCAAAGCCTGACATCGCGGCGTCAATGGCACTACTGGCAAAAATTAACACCGGCACATAAAGCGGTAGCACTAAAATAGCCAGCAGCGCCCCGCCTTTACGCAATCCCAACGTCAGCGCCACCGCAATCGCGCCAATCAAACTGAGCACGGGCGTGCCCAGTAGCAAGGTTAGGAGTAAGACGCCAATGATAGGCGGTTCCATGTGCAGCATCATGCCCATTAACGGCGCAATGAACAGCAATGGCACACTGGCAATGAGCCAATGACTAATCACTTTTGCCATCACCAAAAGTGACAGCGGGTGTGGGGTCATAACCATCAACTCTAAACTGCCATCGTCATAATCCGCCCGAAACAGTGTTTCAATAGACATCAATGATGCTAACAGCGCCGCCACCCAAATAATCGCGGGGGCAATGCGTTTTAATAACGTAATTTCCGCGCCCAGCGCGAGGGGAAATAAAGTAATAACCATGACAAAAAAAGCCAGTGGACTGATCAATTCTGCGCGAAAGCGGTACGCTAATAAAAGGTCGCGCGTTATCACCGCGCCAAAGGCGCGACATAAAGAAGGCATTTTCATAAATGAATTTTTTGCATTAAAGTGTGCGGTAAGCGGGTTTCATGATGCGAGGTCATTATGACGAGTCCGCCTTGCTTTGCGTGCGTTTCAATAAACGATTCAAACAACTCAATACTCGCACGGTCAAGCGAGGTAAAGGGCTCATCTAAAATCCATAAAGGTTTGTCTGTACACAGCAGTCGAGCGAGCGCTAAACGGCGCTGCTGGCCAGCGGATAATAAACGCACCCTTGTCTCTTGGTAGCCAGTGAGGCCAACTTTCGCCATCGCCTCATCAATGTGCAGCGTTGCTGACGAGAGTGCCTGTGCATAACGCAGATTTTCCTGTGCCGTTAACGCGAGCTTAAGGCCGTTATTGTGCCCAATATAAGCCGTATCACGATAAAACAGCTCAGAGTGTTCAATTGGCGTGGCATTCCAACATAAATCGCCACTCTCAGCGCGACGCAGTCCCGTTAAAATACGCAGTAGCGACGTTTTCCCCGCGCCATTCGCACCTTCAATCAGCAACACCTGACCACTGCATAAGGTAAAAGTTAAGTCATGAAACAATAGGCGGTCATCACGAACGCAGGAAAGCTGGCACGCCTCAAGTATATTTAAAGTTGTCATGTAATTAAAAAAGAGATTTTTACAATTCAGCGTCTATTATACGTCAATTTACGCCCTGATTTAGCGTTGCTTGTAGCGCCTGCCACACTTCCTGCGTTAATTTTCCTATATGTCGCGCTCGAATATGACCACTTTTATCGACAATGTACGTTTGCGGCACACTCAGTACCTCAAAAGGCGCCGCTGAGATCATCGCGCCATCAAATAAGGTTTCGACAAACGGGTTGCCTTGCGCTTGTAGATAGGCTCGGGCATTGTCTAGGTCGTCTTGATACGCCACACCGTAAACAAAAAATTGCTGTTGCGCGGCAATTTTCATGAGTAACTCATGCTCTGCGCGACACGCGCCACACCAAGAGGCCCAAATGTTAATCACCGCCGGGGTTTTAAAATGCGCCGTGCTGATGTGTTGCTGCGTATTGGCTAAACGGGGTAGCGTGACAAGCGGTAGCGTTTTACCAATCAAGCGCGAAGGCTGTTTATTGGGGTCAAAGGCAAGCCCATAGCCATACAGTACCCCCAGAACCAGCAGTAAACTCAGGGGTAAAATAAAGAGAAGACGGGGAAATGCTTTTTCTTTTTCTTTCATTTGATATACGCTGCGCCAAGTTGACGCACCTTGTCTTTATCGTGGAAATATTTGAACTTCGGTAGAGCGTTCACGCCATGACACGCCACGCAAAACGTATTTTTCACGCCTTCCGTGCGTAAAAAACTGTCCAACGCCCCGCCTTCAATTCGCTCCGATTGTCCCAATGATAAAACCGCTGTTGGCGCGGATGCGAGCGCCTTCGCGTGAATTTTTGCACTCCAAAAATGCGGTTCATGGCAGGTTTTGCAAGCAATTTCACCAATGTCGTCTATATCTTCTTTTGAATTGAGTAGCGGCATACTTGTTTTATCTGAACGCAAGACCATATCTTGCCTTGGGTGCGTAAAATATTTCACGCGTGTTTCTTTAGCAATACCTTGTTTTTGATGGCAATTAAGACACAGCTTATCTTCGCGCAAGTGGCTATGTTGCAAGGTGTCATCACTAAAATCCTCAATGACCCGCGTAGCTGATGACAACTGCGGTGTATGACTCTCCGCTCTGTGCAAACTGTGACAATTTCCGCATACGCCAATAGATGCAGGCTTTTCGCCAAAGCGATTCGTGCTATTTTTTGCGCTGAGACGCAAATCATGATTACTACCCACCACCGCCTGTTTGCCTTGATGACAATGTGAACAGAGCTGCCCGTCTTTATCTGTTTCCACCAACGCCGCTGTGTTAGGCTTGCCTTCATGCACACTATGACAAGTTAAGCAGCCTACTTTGCGTGTTGTTTTACCCACAACAATCTCAACGGCTTTATCGAGTGTCACGTTCAGTGGATGCACGCCTTTTTGCTTGGCATCGTCTTTATCTTTTGCGTGTTGGCGCGTATGACACGTTTGGCAAAGCGCCTCCGCTTCTTTAATTCCTTTATCGAGTAGTGCCGTATCAGGATTGCCACTGTGCACGTTATGGCAACTTTGACAGGTGACTAAGGTAACGTCTTTGTCATGCTGTTTCATGGGGGAATCGGGTTTGACGTTCACGGGATGAATGCCTTTGCGCCGCGCGTCTTCTTTGTTTTTGGCCGACTGCTTGTCGTGACACGTTTCACAAAGCGCCTCTTGATTGGCATATTTTTTATCCAGTAACGCACTCCCTAATTGCCCATTGTGCGTGACATGGCAGGTATTGCACGTCACAAAATCTACCGTTTTACCGTCTTTTTTCATCGGCGTTAAATGCTTTTTGCTGTCTGGTTTGATATTGACAGGATGCACGCCTTTTTTGTGCGCGGCGTGTTCATTTTCAGAAAATTGCCGTGCATGACAGCGAATACACAACGCGGCTTTGCTGTTATCTAGCACCGTTAACGCCGCCGACTGCTCACCGCCATGGATTTGATGACACGTTTGACATACCATTTCGTTTTGATGCCCCACCATCGCGCCATGTTCAATTAAATCCTGTGGCAAACCATGGGCTTGCAAAGCGGGTTCTAACGCAAATCCGTTTGCGTTGAGTTGGCGCGGAGCGCTGAGTTTGATACCTAAAGGGTGATTAACGCCGCGATGTCGGGCATTTTGATCACGCGCCGCTTTGCCTTTGGATTCATGGCATTTTTCACATAAATCCCCGTTTTGATTGGGTACGCGTAGCCACGCGTTTGCGTGGTCTTTATAGAGCGTGTCACTTTTTTGCGTAGCCGGCGCTTTGGTGTGGGGCGTGTGAGGACTTGCACAGTTTAGCGTGTCATGTTCACCGTGCGGAAAATCCTCAGGCACCTTATCTTGGCGATGTGCAACAAAACGGGCTTTTTTAAGTTCAGCACTGTCATACACACTCGTGTGTTGCTGACCGGTGCCAATACGGCGGCGGGAATCAACAATGGCGCCATTATGGCAGCTATAGCACATTAAAAAAGACCCATCAGGCAACATACCTTGCGCATCTTTATTGGCTGTCTTGGAATTCCATGAGAGATGACACAGTAAACAATTTTTCTGCGACGCCTTCACATCCTCGTTTTCTTTATTTGGCATCGCTGGCGTTACGTTGTTTGTGTTAATGGACAATTCAACTACTTGATTACCCAATGTTTCGGCTACCACCAACCTATTTTCGTGCCACGCAAGTGAGGTGGGGGATTGTAAAATAAGCGTTTTTCCCGCTGCATCCACTAACTGACCCAACGGTTCGCCCGCATGAAAGACTTTAATCGTGCCAAAATAACTGTCGCTGACATAAAGCAAATCGTTATTGGTATCAAAGGCGATACCATTGGGGCGAAATAACGTCGCACTCTTTAACCCAAATGTACCAATAACGCCAAAAAAACGCCCATGTTGATCAAATTGTTGAATGCGGGCGTTTAAAATGTCGACAACATATAAGTAGCCATCTCGATCAAAGGCCATCTGAAAAGGGTATTGAAACTCGCCCTCACGCTCACCACGTTGACCAAAACACGCCAGCGCCTTATCACGCGCCAAATCATATTGGCAAATACGGTGATTGGCACGGTCAGCCCAAAATAGTTTATCGTCAGACACAGCAACGGCAACGGGTTCGGACGCATGAGCACTGGGTGTCACTGTCGATACATCAATTTTTTTGAGAAGACGCCCCGTGTTATCGACATGGCGTATTTCACGCCGGCGCGGACTGGCCACCCACCAGGTATTTTGATAGGCAAAAACGGTTAATGCGCTGTCGTCATCGTCAAGTAT
>DPKY01000152.1:0-206 GCA_003542275.1 Methylococcaceae bacterium
GTATGCGCTGTTTTGCTAGTATCCATGCCTATGGCACGTAGCAGCAGATGCGCCAGCGAATTGATGAGCCAAACAATCGGATAAAACAGTTTGAGCAAAACGGTGTACACCCAAGCGGAAGGCAAGGCTAAGAGTTCAGGTTTGAGGGTGGCCAGGGTTTTTGGCGTGACTTCAGAGAAAATGAGCATGACTAGTGTCAATATTGG
>DPKY01000152.1:248-1444 GCA_003542275.1 Methylococcaceae bacterium
GTCTGCATAGAGCTTTATGGCAATGACGGTTGCGATAGAAGACGCGAAATTGTTAACAAAATTATTACATAATAAAATCAGTCCCAATACCCGATCAGGACGTTGCAGTAACTGTTGCGCTTTGATTGCACCAGAATGTTTTAGCTTGACCAAATGCCTTAATCGATAGCGGTTGAGCGTCATGAGTGACGTTTCCGAGCCAGAAAAAAAAGCAGATAAAACAAGCATGAGCAAAAGTAGGCTAAACAGCACACCAAGGGACATATCGTTCAAAGAAAACACTCACTGGGTTGTTTGGACCGTATTAGTGTCTACGCTGGTAAATTTTTGTCAAGCGTTAAAAAACAGGCTTTTTTTGTATATCGATTCAAATTACTTAAATAAAATGTAATAATGAACTGAAAAATGAAAAGTATTTTGATTTCAAGTAGCGATTTATCCATAGAAAATTATTTCCTAGACTTAAAAAATAATCGTAAATAATTAGAGTTTAAATGAGTGAAAACATGGCATTACCTCCTATTTTATTAATCGACGATAATTTGTCGCGTATCCAAGAAGTTGAAATTATTTTTCAATTTATGGGGCATCAGGTAAAAACCATTGGGTCAGAAAATTACGCGAATTATGTGCAAGAAATCAACTTCGTCTGTGGCGTATTTATTGGCGAGGGGATTCGCAGACAAGACAGTATTCTCAATGAAATCATTGAGATGGCAAATAAAATCCCTGTGATTTTTATTTCCGACGTGACAGTTGAAAATACGACAGAGATACATGAAAAATTATTTCATGTGTTGCCTTGGCCCGTAAAACACACGCAACTCATTCCCCTGTTAGCAAAACTGCCTATTCACAATACGTCTTTAGCCAGTAAATCGGCAGCACCCGTTTCGATGGTGCTCAATGCGGTTGACAATCCTGCCATACTCTCCACCGTGGCCACACGTCTCAAAGGGATTAGCGCGTCAATGGTGCACATTCGTGCCTTAATTGCGCAAGTTGCGCAATCTGATGCGACAGTGTTGATTTTGGGGGAGTCGGGGACAGGGAAAGAAGTCGTAGCCAATGCGCTACACGACGCATCGCCTCGCAACGCTAAACCTTTTGTCCCTATCAATTGCGGCGCGATTCCCTCAGAGTTACTGGAAAGTGAACTGTTTGGGCATGAAAAAGGCGCTTTCACAGGCGCGTTG
>DPKY01000152.1:1503-4974 GCA_003542275.1 Methylococcaceae bacterium
AACGTGGTGCATTTACTGGCGCACAAGCAGCACGACGCGGACGCTTTGAGCAAGCAGACGGCGGGACATTATTTTTGGATGAAATTGGCGATATGCCACTGGCCATGCAGGTGAAATTACTTCGCGTATTGCAAGAGCGCACGTTTGAGCGCGTGGGCGGGAATAAAGTGATGCAGTGTGATGTGCGCATCATTGCCGCAACCCACCGCAATTTAGAAGAAGAAATTAAAAATAATCGATTCCGAGAAGATTTATTTTATCGTCTCAATGTTTTTCCCATTGAAATGCCGCCGCTCAATGCACGCACAGACGATATCCCCGTCTTGATTGATGACTTAGTTGAGCGCATGAAAAGAAGCAATCGTGGTTTTATCAAATTAACGCCTAATGCGCTGGCGACATTAAAGGGATATGGCTGGCCAGGAAATGTGCGTGAATTAGCTAACTTAATTGAGCGACTTGCCATTATACATCCCAATGCGCAAGTGGATGTCGATGATTTACCTGAAAAATTCAAAGTAAACCGTGTGGACAATGCACCCGTTGACATCCCTTCACAAGAAGAGCGTCATGTCCGTTCCGATGCCGGTTTTGACACGTTTGATACACGCGATTTTCAAAAAATAATTAAATCAACTGCTGAAATTGTCGAAAACGCAACACAGACCACTTACGAAGAAATGCAAGAGTTGATGGCGCCTCGTGACAGTGATGAAATCGATAATTTTACGCAATTACCACCAGAAGGGATTGATTTAAAAGATTTTCTCAATACCGTTGAGTTAAATTTGATTCGTCAAGCCTTAGAGGAGAGCAACAATGTTGTTGCTCATGCGGCACGTCGACTGGGTATGCGTCGCACAACCCTCGTGGAAAAATTACGCAAAATTGATCCATCTCGGTAATGCAAGGCTGTTTTTGTCGTTTTTTTGACTAGAAATCGACCTCTTCTTTTTGATGTTATTTGCTATGGCGGTTTTTTGACGGCATAGACCTTGCGCCACGCTAATAACGTCAACATATCTTCCTTTATCTTCTATGTGGCATAAAATGTGCATAAAGTACAACATACGCCCTGACTCAAAGAGAGAATAAAAATGAATGATATTCGCATCACGCCCGCTTTAGAACAAATTCGCAATTTATCCATTTCAGCAGGCACGCCACTGCCTGAGGCGCCTGCTGAAGGCATTGATTTTGGCTCTGTTCTAAAACAAGCCATGGACAGTGTTAATGAAAAACAGCAAGTTGCTGCGCAATTTAAGTCCGCTTTTGAGGGCGGCGATAAAACCATGAATCTAGCTGAGGTGATGGTCGCATCACAAAAAGCCAGCGTCTCTTTTCAAGCCATGTTGCAGGTTAGAAACAAATTAGTTGAAGCCTACAAAGATGTCATGAATATGCCCATGTAATCCAACCGACTGTGATTAGACAATGAGTGAACAAAATAGCATCAATCCGCTCACTACCCCTGATAGTGCAGCGGAGATAACAACCGGTGGTGCCGGCGGCGCGAGCGGCTTTATTGCCGGCCTTAACCTTGAAGGGCATCCTGCCATTCGTGGCCTTGCCAAGTTGACGATGGCGCGTCAAATTGCGCTAATGGTGGGGCTTGCGCTAAGTGTGGCAATTGGTATTGCGGTCGTGCTTTGGTCGCAAGACGCCAATTATGCACGGCTCTATGTTGAGTTAAATGATAAAGATACTGCTGACATTCTCGATGCGCTCAACGCACAAGGCGTGAAGTACAAAATCGAAGAAGGCGGCGGCATCATGGTGACCTCCGATAAGGTAAACGAGATAAAACTCAAGTTGGCGGCGCAGGGATTACCTAAGAGTAACAGTTTAGGTTATGAACTGCTCGATAAAGAACAAAGTTTTGGCACCAGTAAAAATGTTGAGATGTCAAGATTCCAACGCGCCCTAGAGGGTGAAATTGCCCGCACGATTATGTCTATTCAAAGTGNNTAAAATCGGCGCGTGTTTTATTGGCGTTGCCTGTGCAATCAGTGTTTGTGCGTGAGCGTAAAAAACCCAGTGCATCGGTCATTGTTCATCTCTATCAAGGGCGTGCGCTGGATAAAGGGCAGGTGGATGCGATTGTACATCTGGTTTCGTCAAGTGTGCCGCAACTGGATGCCGATCACGTGACCGTTGTTGATTATAAAGGACAGTTGCTCAATTCACACGCGGATAACGCCGGAAATTTGACGACCAGTCAATTTGAATACAAAACCAATATCGAAGAACATTTGATGCACCGCATTGAAAATATCATGTCCCCGCTTGTCGGTTCAGAAGCGATGCGGGTACAAATTTCAGCGGATGTGGATTTTACCGAAACGGATAAAACCCAAGAGATGTTCAATCCTGATTTGCCTGCGTTGCGTAGTGAACAAACCACTGAAGAGCAAAATAAAGAAAATCCACAAGGTGTGCCCGGTGCGCTGACCAATCAGCCAACGCCTGCAGGCGCCGCCATTGAGGTGATTCCTCCTGCGCAACCCAATTCTGTGGCAGCGGATACGACAGGTAAACAAGGCTATGCGTCAAAAACGGCGACGCGTAATTTTGAACTCGATAAAACCATTACGCATACACGCCTCGCATCCGGAACGCTTAGACGTTTATCTGTAGCGGTGGTGGTAGACGATCGACACATTGTGCAAACGGATGGCGTGACGACTAAAACGCAACCTTATGCGCAAGAAGATTTGAATCGCTTTAATGAGTTAGTCAAGCAAGCCGTGGGCTTTGACAGCGGACGTGGCGACCAAGTAACGGTTACTAATGTGAGCTTTAGAGGCGCTGATATTGACGGCCCACCTGAATTGCCTTTGTGGAAAGAAGTCTGGTTTATTGATTTAATGAAACAGATGGTGGCGGTACTTGCTATCCTATTCCTCATCTTTGGTATCTTGCGCCCGACCATTCGCAGCTTGATTGCCAAGGATGATGATGAAAAACGTGCCATTGTTGAAGCGGAAGAACAATCACGCATTGCGGCGTTACTGGCTGCGGGATTTGTCCTTGACGAAAATGGTAAACCACTGGCCTTAACTGAAGATGACCAAGATAAAATGGCTGAATTACTTGCATCACTTGATGAACCCAAAACGTATCAAAGTCGCCTAGATTATCTCAAGCGTTTAGTTGACGATGATCCAAAAATTGTGGCTCAAGTCTTGAAACTATGGATTAAGAAAGATGAATAGTGAAGAACCCCAAATCTTAATGCGGCAAACTGACCGTGCAGCGATTTTGCTTCTCGCTGTCGGGATGGATAAAGCCTCAAACGTACTCAAACAAATGAATTCGCGTGAAGTACAAACCATTGTGACGGCGATGTCACAGGTCAATGATATTTCCGTGTCGCTAATTGAAGAAGTGCTAGAAGAATTCATCAATGATTCAAAATCTGCCACACCGCTGGGCATGAATTCGGATGATTACATTCGCACCGTGCTGGTG
>DPKY01000018.1:0-3100 GCA_003542275.1 Methylococcaceae bacterium
GCGTATGTAGTGCGCCGTGATATTGAAAAAGGGAAACTGCAAACCGTTTTGGAAAATTATGCCCTGCCGCCACTCGATATTCACGCAGTTTATCCGCACAGAAAGTATTTATCCGCTAAAGTGCGTTGCTTTTTAGATTTTTTGCAAAAATGGTTAGAAACGCGCGTTTCTATCTCATGGACACGCGATATTCAAACAGATAATAATTAAAATAATATGATAAACGATGACGACCACCTCACCCCCGAGCAATTTAACATCTGCCGCCTAAAAGCCACCGAACCGCCTTTTACGGGAAAATACGTCAATTGCAAAAAAGTAGGCGTGTATCACTGTGTGTGCTGCGATACCCCGCTTTTTGACTCCAACACAAAATATGACTCAGGCTCGGGTTGGCCAAGTTTTTGGCAGGCCATTGAGGGAAGCATTATCGAGCATCATGACACCTCGTTTGGGATGCGCCGCGTTGAGATTGTCTGTAGCGAATGTGCCGCGCATTTGGGACACGTTTTCACCGATGGCCCCGCGCCTACGTTTTTGCGTTATTGCGTCAATTCTACGTCACTGCTTTTGCGAGAAGCTTCATGAGTACGCTACGTCATACCAAAGCCTTACTTGACTTTATTGATACCAGTCCAAGTCCTTGGCACGTTGTTAAGACAGTGGTTGCAATGCTGGAAAACTATCATTTTCAGCGCCTAGACGAAACTCAGCTGTGGCAATTAACGCCAGGAGGGCGTTATTTTGTGGTGCGTGGCGATTCATCCATCATCGCGTTTATTCACGCAAATCAAGCGGCGGCCACATCAGGATTTAAAATTATCGGCGCACATACTGACTCACCAGGCCTAAGAATCAAACCACGCCCGTTATCTACAACAGCAAATCTTGCCAAATTGCACGTTGATATTTACGGGAGTCCCATTTTAGCCACCTTTAGTGACCGTGAATTAAGTTTAGCGGGGCGCGTGAATTACCAAACCCNNGAGGACAAACGCTACTACACGCTTCACGTCCCCTGCTTCGCCTGCCTAATTTAGCCATTCATCTCAATCGCGGCGTGAACGAAGAGGGGTTAAAATTTCAAAAACAAAACGAGTTAGCCCTCATTCTTGCAGAAACCTCGCGTCAACTTGCCCCCAGTGCCCTAGAAGATTTCACGTCACTGCTGCTACCGCATTTACCCGATGAGGCAAAACACCTTCTCTCGTGGGACATCGCCGTTTACGATACGCAAAAAGGCAATATATGGGGGCTCAATAATGAATTCTTTGCACATAGACAACTTGACAATCTTGCCTCGTGCCACAGCGCGTTAACGGCGTTACTGGATGAAAAAAGAAATCAAGTGCCACAAAGCACCCTCGTTTGTGCTTTTTTTGACCATGAAGAAGTCGGCAGTGAAAGCCACTGTGGCGCGGCCAGTCATTTTTTAACCGACACGCTCAAACGTATCAGTGACGCCACCTCAAACAGTACACAAGATTTCGCACGCGCCCTCGCTCGTAGCTTTATGATCAGCGCGGACATGGCACACGCCTATCACCCTCATTTTCCCAGTGTCTACGATACGCAACACGCCGTGCATATCAACCAAGGTGTTGTGATAAAAATCAATGTAAATCAACGCTATGCCACCGACAGCGTGTCGCAGGCCATGTTTATGAATTGGTGTCAACAAGCGAAGGTGCCTTATCAACTTTATTCACACCGCAATGATTTACCTTGTGGAAGTACGATTGGCAATATTGTTGCCAAGTTAGGTCTGCGCACCGTTGATGTGGGCTGCCCCATGTGGGCGATGCACAGTTGCCGCGAAAGCGCAGGCGTTTTCGACCATAACGCCATGATTGACGTCATGCGCTATTTTTTCTCTACCAGCCATGATGACACACTATGACCCTCATTCGCCAAGACGACTTTATTGAAAGTATCGCACACGCGTTGCAATTCATTTCGTATTATCATCCAACCGATTTTATTCGTGCGTTGCATCGC
Source organism: Methylococcaceae bacterium (assembly GCA_003542275.1). Classification (GTDB taxonomy): domain Bacteria; phylum Pseudomonadota; class Gammaproteobacteria; order Methylococcales; family Methylomonadaceae; genus UBA10906. The sequence goes on from DPKY01000018.1 coordinate 1,999, forward strand.
GCTTATGAAGCCGAAGAAAGCCCTGCTGCAAAAGAAGCGATGGCGCAAATTCTCATCAATTCACGGCTTTGCGCAGAAGGCAAACGCCCTATCTGTCAAGACACGGGGATTGTCACGGTGTTCATTAAAGTGGGCATGGCAGTGAAATGGGACAGCACACTAAGCCTCATTGACATGGTCAATGAAGGCGTACGCAGGGCGTATCAACATAAAGACAATCCACTGCGAGCGTCTATTTTGCGTGACCCCGCCGGCGCACGCATCAATACGCAAGACAACACGCCCGCGATTGTGCATACCGAATTGGTGCTAGGCGACACCGTGGAAATTGATATTGCCGCAAAAGGCGGTGGCTCAGAAGCCAAAGCAAAGTTTGCCATGCTCAACCCCTCTGACAGCATTGTGGATTGGGTGCTACAAACTGTTCCCACAATGGGCGCAGGCTGGTGTCCGCCGGGCATTTTGGGCATTGGCATTGGCGGGACAGCAGAAAAAGCCATGCTACTGGCCAAACAAGCGTGCATGGGTAGCATTGACATTCATGAACTTAGAGAAAAAGGTGCAACAAATCACCTCGACGCTTTGCGCTTAGAGCTGATGGATAAAATCAATGCGCTAGGCATTGGTGCACAGGGACTAGGCGGCCTTACCACCGTTTTAGACGTTAAACTTCTCGATTACCCCACCCATGCCGCCAATTTACCGGATGCCATGATTCCCAACTGTGCGGCAACGCGCCATGTGCATTTTGTCTTAGACGGGCATGGGATTGCACAGCTTACTCCCCCGCGCCTTGCGGATTACCCGCAGATAGTGTGTGATGCCAACCATGCTAGACGCGTGAATGTCGATACTCTCACCCCTGCCGATATTGCTTCTTGGCAAGTAGGCGAAACGCTTCTGCTCAGCGGCACCTTGCTGACTGGGCGTGACGCTGCGCACAAACGTTTGTGTGACCTCCTAGAGCGTGGCGAAGCACTCCCTGAAGGTGTCAATTTTCGCCATAAATTCATTTACTACGTCGGCCCCGTTGATGCGGTGCGCGACGAGGTCGTCGGCCCCGCAGGCCCTACCACGGCAACACGGATGGATAAATTTACCG
>DPKY01000018.1:3126-3397 GCA_003542275.1 Methylococcaceae bacterium
TGGCTTACTTGGCATGATTGGCAAATCAGAGCGCGGCAGCAGTGCTATTGCGTCGATAAAAAAACATCAAGCTGTTTATTTAATTGCGGTAGGCGGCGCGGCTTACCTTGTTTCAAAAGCGATAAAAAGTGCAAAAATTCTCGCTTTTGCCGATTTAGGTATGGAAGCCATTCATGAATTTGTGGTTGAAGATATGCCCGTGACCGTTGCGGTCGATACGCAAGGCACCTCCATTCATCATCTCGCGCCGGCGCAGTGGCAGGCGAGAATG
>DPKY01000143.1 GCA_003542275.1 Methylococcaceae bacterium
GAGAACGTGGCTATGGCATGGCCTATTATATCACCCAAATGGCCGCGCAAATTGTGCTGGGTATCTTAGCTTCTATGCTAACGATGTGGTTTTCTCGCTACAGAGAATTTCGTGCCGATGCGGGTGGGGCTAACTTAGCCGGTCGCGAAAAAATGATTAGCGCTCTGCGTGCCTTGCAACGTGCCCACGAGCCTGAGGCTTTGCCTGGACAGTTAGCTGCGTTTGGTATTAACAGTTCAAGCAATATGATGAATCTGTTTATGAGCCATCCACCACTTGAAGATCGTATTGCGGCATTGCAAAACCTTCGTTAAATAAAAAATGGGGTGCGAGTGTTCAATCACTCGCCCCTTTCGCTTTTTAGGGACTAGATAAACGACATGAGCATTTCACTTTCCAATCGCGTCAACGCAGTAAAACCTTCGCCAACATTAGCCATTACAGCAAGAGCCGCGCAAATGCGTGCTGCAGGTAAAGATATCATCGGACTTGGTGCGGGTGAACCCGATTTTGATACCCCCGATTTTATTAAAAAAGCGGCCATTGACGCCATCAATAAAGGGTACACAAAATACACGCCTGTTGACGGTATTGCGAGTTTGAAAGCCGCTATTATAGAGAAATTTCAAAAAGACAATACGCTCACCTATACCCCAAAACAAATTTTAGTCTCTTGCGGTGGAAAACAAAGCTCGTTTAATCTCACGCAAGCGTTGCTCAATCCCGGTGATGAAGTCATTATTCCTGCACCCTATTGGGTATCATACCCAGACATGGTCATTTTAGCCGATGGCGTGCCAGTGATTATTGAAACAACACAAGCACAAAATTTTAAAATCACTCCCGCGCAACTTCGCGCCGCCATCACACCAAAAACGCGCTTACTGTTTATAAACAGCCCATCTAATCCATCAGGGGTCGCTTATTCGTTAGAAGAATTAAAAGCCTTGGGCGATGTGTTGCTGGATTTTCCTGACATTGTCATCGCCACTGATGATATGTACGAACATATTTTGTGGAAGTCTGGCCGGTTTGTGAACATTCTCAATGCACACCCAAGTCTCTACCCTCGCACGGTGGTCATGAACGGGATATCAAAAGCCTATTCGATGACTGGATGGCGTATCGGCTACGCCGCAGGCCCAGAAAATCTCATTGAAGCCATGTGCACCATCCAATCACAAAGCACGTCAAATCCCACGTCTATTTCGCAATATGCCGCTGTTGCCGCACTCACCGGCGATCAACATTTTATTGAAGAAATGTGTATTGAATTTAAAAAACGCCATGATTTTGTTGTTGAACAATTAAATGCTATTGACGGCGTGGAATGCCTGCCTACAGATGGCACATTTTACGTTTTTCCCAATATTGAAAAATTACTCGCTCGCCTTGACGGTATTGATGATGATTTGGCTTTTTCAGATTACTTAATTGAAAAAGCTGGCGTTGCACTCGTTCCTGGCTCGGCTTTTGGCTGTAGCGGCCATATTCGCCTCTCTATTGCCACCAGCATGGAAAATCTGCAAAATGCGCTACATCGTATTAAACAAGCCGTTTAACGCTTTATTTCCGCGCTTACGTCACAATAAACAGGAATGACACCCATGACCGCTTCATTTGCCTCTCGTAGTGTGCTGTTAGCATCGCTTGGTTTTTTTTCATCGACTCATGCCGCAAATATTGCTGTCACCGACTTGGCTTACGCACAAACAGTCAATCAGTATTTTCGTGATATTCACTACCAAGAAATGCAAAATGCAATGCCATCAAATGCTTATAATTATATTGAATACAGTGAGTTGCATAAATTTGAGGGGGATATTCGTGACGAATTAGTAAATAACGGCTTTCAAATCACCCAAGCAACGCCACACGCCACCCAAAAAAATGAGAAGGTCACTGATGTTATTGAGCAAATTAAAAGCGGGCATTTTCCCAATGCGGATTATGTTTTGTTTGGAACAGTGAGTGATTTAGCATTTCGTGATGAGGCCACACCTGTTATGGGGACAACTCGCGTGGCAAATACGTTTAGTTTGATGCTTAGCGTTGACTTTAGCTTAATCAATACGAAAACGTATGAAGTGAAAACGGCTTTTAGTGCCTCTACGCAAGGGCAAGACGCGAGGCAAGGCAATGCTGACCGCGCAATAATACCTGATCGAGGCAAGATAATTTCCGACATCTCACGCAATTTAGGACGAGAGGTTGCTCAGCAAATTCTGTTTCAGTTGGGCAGTCAACAACAATAGCCAATAAAGAAAAGAAAAGAAAGTGCTCTGAAAAAAACGTTAGTAAAAGCAAAAACGCCCCAGCTTCTCTCGATGCTGGGGCGTTTTTTTATCTGTCTGAAATATGCTTAGGATTTAGGTGACTTCAAATCCGCAGACATATTCCAAGGGGAAAAAGGAAAAGGAAGGGTTTCCGTTGAAAAAGTTAAAAACAGTAAAATATGATACGCATAAATGGCTAAACTGCGTCCAAAGTTGACAATGTTTTCGTTCTTTTTACCACTCAATAAAACAAATACTAACTGAAGTAATACCACTGCCCACGCAAGCCAACGCACGATTGTGACAACAACAGCAAAAATTAGCATGAAAAATATACGTTTCCATGTTTGTAATTGAGAGAGATGCTCATTGATTTGCTCTTCCATTTTGTTTTAACCTCTGTTCATAATGTCACGTAAATCAAGTGCCGCCGCGTTGGCGCGGGCAATGTGGTTTGCCATAGAAAGTGAATAGTTTGCAAATAAACCGTATCCACTGCCATCTAAAACCATCGGACTCATAATTGGCGTTAGGCTGTTTTCCAGCTCACGAATCATGATGTCCACTGTGCGCATTGCGCGTTTATCAAGCAAAATATCGTGAAAATCGTGTTTCACCGCGCGTAAAATATGAAGCAGCGCCCAACTCGCGCCACGCGATTCGTAAAAAACGTTATCGATTTCAAGCCAAGGCACTTTTGTCGCGCCTTTATCGCTGGCTTCTTGAATTTCCAAATCGGTCAAACCGGGTGAAAAATTACTGCTTGAACTATTTGAACTCAAACGCGTGGATAAATCCCCTAAACGCTTAATCACAATCTCGGTGTATTGCCACAAGTTATCCGCACGCGCATAGAACTGCGCTTTTTTACCCGCGTTAGGATTTTGCAAACGCTCCATGTATTTTTGTAGGGCTTCAATGCCTTTTTCATATTCAGCTTCTGTTGCGGGAAGCGCCCAAGAATTAGGTTCATAGTAGAAATACGGCTCTGCAATCGCTAAATCAGGATCTTGCTCTGACTGAGATTGGTCACGGGCAAAATGGTTTCTGAGGGCTGTTGTGCCATCACGCAACATCACCAGCGCACCAAATTCCCAGCTAGTAATGTTGTCGAGCAACACCCCAGGTGGGGCAATATCGTTAGTAATGTATCCCCCGCTTTTATGCAGTAGTGTGTCAGCAATATGCGACAGCGTACTTGCGTAGGTATACCCCAAAGGTAAATCAGCCGATAAGGCTTCATAACTTGGCGCTGTTTCCTCCTCGCCGCCTTCTGCACTGGTGTGCTCTTGGAATGCTTGAGGATTTGCCTGCAAGATAGCTTCTTCTAAGATATTGAACTGCGCAGGCTCTCTTCCCCACCATTGCGCCAACACAAAGAGAACAAAAAGACTGGTTAATGTAAGAACACTCAAAATCCAAGCCGTACCTCTGGATTTGATGTCTGTTATTTTTTCGCTTGCCGCCATAATTTGAACCTTGAAAGCAAATACATTTGCGTGAAAATGATTTTAAAATTAAAGCGCATAGTAGCAGATTTTTGTTTTTTTTGGGATGTTCAATATGGATTAAGGATGCTTTTTTTTCGCACGTGGATGCGTACTATCATAGACTTTTGCTAAATGCTCAAAATCTAAATGTGTATAAATTTGCGTGGTACTAATACTGCTATGTCCCAATAGTTCTTGTACAGCGCGTAAATCTTGACTAGATTGCAGCAAATGACTTGCAAAAGAATGTCGCAGCATATGCGGATACACGTGTGAGGGCAAACCTTTTTTACGGCACCACAGCGCAAGACGATATTCCACACTGCGTTCAGAGAGACGGGCGCCCCGTATAGATAAAAAAACGGCTACTTCACTCTCAGCGCGTGCTTGACGATGCGCTAGCCAGTGTTGCAACGCCTCGATGGCATGACGCCCAATAGGCAAAAGCCGTGCTTTACCGCCCTTACCCGCCTGTACACGCAGCTGTTTTCCACGCAGATCCATATCGGCTAAGTTTAAATTGACTAATTCACTCAACCGCAAACCCGATGAATAGAAAAGCTCAAACATCGCCACGTCACGCACTTCTAAAACAGATTCCGCTTTCGCATCAAGCAAGCCCCCCACCTCATCGACATCAAGCGTTTTGGGTAGCTTTCGCGCTTGTTTTGGCGCTTTGACGTGTTGTGCCGGATTGCTTGACACGTGCTCTTGCTCAAATAAATAACGAAAAAAACAGCGAATAGCCGATAATTCGCGTTGCAAACTCTTACTGCTCATTCCCTTGCGATGCCGCGTTGCAATGTGCTGGCGCACATCGCTGGTTTGCAGCGCCTGCCATTCTTCAACCTTTTTGGCAAGGCAAAAATCCACTAAGTGTTGCAAATCACGTTGATAATTTGTCAGCGTATGCACCGACACGCGCTTTTCGACTTCAAGCTGTTTTAAAAATGCCGCAACTTGCTGCCTCGCCATTGCTTGCACAATTATTTTGAGCGTTTTGTACTGTTAAACGTATAAGACGACACAATATTGTGTTTATTAAAGCGAATCACCAACTCATCAATATTGCCATTTCCAAACAAATTGTAAGAATAATCACCATACGTCCATGTTTTTAAACCATTTTCAATGCCCGTACTAAACGGCGTGCCAAACAAATTTGTCATGTCATTTTGTGTACTTTCACCCACTTTGATACTGGATACATTCCCCGCTGGAAATTCATGGCCGACTGTCACGCAGGCAGTTAAATGGTTTGCCGCTAATAAAAAAATAGCGTAGCGACACATTTTATGAACAGTAAAATTGCTCGTTTTCATATCTTAAGAATCATCCTAAAAAGTGTGGTTCAACGTAAAACAACGTCATGCCTCTATCCTAAAACTAATAGCGACTAAGACGATGCGTCCAAATATAATCAGCTGATTGATAATAACTCATCACCTCATCCACTAAC
>DPKY01000061.1 GCA_003542275.1 Methylococcaceae bacterium
TTCCAACTCACATGGATTTTTGGATATCACATTTTGATTATAAGATCACTCTCCCTCACGCCCTATGAGCCAGTGTGGCGCGATATGCAACATTTTACGCAAACACGCACACAACAAACGCCCGACGAAATCTGGCTAACAGAACATTTTCCCGTGTACACGCTAGGCCTTAACGGTAAACGTGAACATTTACTCAATACAGGGGATATTCCCGTTGTGCAAACCGATAGAGGCGGGCAGGTAACCTATCACGGGCCAGGGCAGGCGATTGTGTATTTTTTGCTCGATTTAAAACGGCTAAAAATCAATCATCAGCAAATAGTGACTTTGCTTGAAAACGCGATGATTCAAACGCTTGCAAGTCACCATATTGTTGCCCAAGCCAATGCGCACGCGCGAGGCGTTTATGTACAGACAAAAAAAATAGGCTCAATTGGCCTGCGTATTAAACAAAATGGCTGTTATCATGGACTGAGTTTAAATAATCAGTTAGATTTAACGCCCTTTACATTAATTAACCCTTGCGGGTATGCAAATTTGCAAATGACACAACTCGCTGATTTTCAAGTTTTTTTATCAACAACGCAGCTTTGTGAGCAAATCGCCACGCATTTTATCAAGGCATTATGACAAATTATCAAGCCCCCTCACGCGCCACCCCAAACACGCATCAGCGTAGCAGTGAAAAATTAGCGCGAATCCCTGTAAAAGTTGAGCAAACAGAAACACGACTGCCCAAGCCTGACTGGATACGCATCAAATTGCCTTCGGGGTCAGAAATTACGCAAATTAAAAAGTTATTGCGTGAGAGCCAACTGCACACCGTTTGCGAAGAAGCGGCCTGTCCCAATTTAGCGGAATGTTTTCAACACGGCACGGCAACATTTATGATTATGGGGGATTTATGCACGCGCCGTTGTCCTTTTTGTGATGTGGCGCATGGCAAACCCGCGCCACTGGATAAAAATGAACCGCGTCAATTAGCGGAGGCCGTGCAAAAACTCGCGTTGAAATATGTTGTTGTTACGTCGGTGAATCGTGATGATTTGCGCGATGGGGGGGCAGGGCATTTTGCTGACTGTATTCGTGAAATTCGCCAGATTTCACCCAAAACCAAAATTGAAATTCTCGTGCCAGATTTTCGCGGGCGCATGGACACGGCTATTGATATTTTGCGTGTTTGGCCGTGTGACGTGTTTAATCATAATTTAGAAACCGTGCCGCGTTTATATGCTAAAGCGCGTCCTGGCGCTGATTATGAAGGATCATTGAGTTTGTTTCGTCAATTTCATCTTGCGCTTCCTCATGTGCCCACGAAATCGGGGTTGATGCTAGGTATTGGTGAAACGCAGGAAGAAGTGGAGGCGGTGATGCGCGATTTATTGTCGGTGGGGTGTTCCATGCTCACGCTTGGGCAATATTTACAACCAAGTAAAGCACATTTAGCCGTAGAAGAGTACGTCACGCCCGCACAATTTACGCATTATGGCGAAGTGGCTAAACGCCTTGGTTTTAAGCAAGTGGCCAGCGCCCCGATGGTGCGCTCTTCTTATCATGCTGATATGCAAGCGCAATCGCTGTTTTAGCCTGAAAAAACAACGTCAAATGCCGCCATAAACGGCGCTAGCGCATCGCGCGGGAGCACTGTGACGGGAAGAGTGAGATTTTTTTGAGAAATGCCGTGGGAGAGTAGCGATTCCGTTTCCACAAAAAGCGCCTCAACGTCCATGGTAGGCAACATTGAGAACAACGTGCCGGCGTTTTTATAGCCGCTATTTTCAGCACATTGATGGGCTTTTAAATGAAAAACCCCTTCATCAAGAAACAACACGCTCACGGGTTGTTCAAAAGCGGCGGTGGTTAAAATAATATCGAGCATTTCTTGCACATAGAGCCCGCTGTAAGCGGGTTTGCGCAGTACAAAGAGAAATTTTTTTGTCATTGTTATTGTTTATTGTTAACCAAACACTAAAAAACGGTCCGCAAGGAGCGTCGCTTCCACTAATTGCCCAAGGCCACCAAGTTGAAAACCGTCTGCCAGATTGTCTTCAAGCAAGCCTCGTCGCTGCGCTGCGGAGACACAGACAATCAAGTCAATATCATGCGCTTTTGCAAGCGTCTGCCACGCACTGAAAAGAGAAAATTCATCCTCGGGCGGTGTTGCGCTTTTTAGCGCGTGATAGATACCATCATGATAAAAAAAGATACGTAAAATGTCGTGTTGCATAGTGAGCGCGGTTTGCGCAAAACGGTAAGCAATCAAGCTACCTGAGGAATGATAAGGACTCGCATTCACTTGTAGTGCAAATTTCATGCAATGTTTCCTTTGAAAATAAAAAGAAAAACGCAGTCATGATGAGCAAACATCATGACTGCGTCAAAACGAATGAAAGCAAATAAAAAGGAAATATCAGTCGCTTATTTTTTTATTTTGCTGAGTACAAATGCCCAAGCAGATTTGAGTAAGGGCAGGGCATTGCGCTTAATGTAATGACAGTAAACATGAATGCTTTTTTTGAGTAAGCAGACAAGATAATCCACGATTTTGCCGAGCGTTTCAGAGCGCAAATTATCGCGCCATTGTAGATAGTGCATACCCAGTCCGCTAACAAATACAGGCTTGTAGAACCACATCTCAAGCAGCGAAATGACCCACATATAAACAAATGAAGTGCCCATCCCCACCCCAGCCATAATGACTAGCCACGCGAACATGGGGTGTAGCTTGGTTAGCCACCACGATAAAATATCCGCAATCAAAAAGACATACGGCATACCAATGGCAATACACTTATATCGTGTTGAGGTGGTTTCTTCAAAGCTGAAAATAATCCCCACAAACATGAAAATAAAGCTAATGCCAAAGAGATGGATATGCGAAATGCGGGTGAGTGACGAGAATGTGGCGCCTTCGTCTTGTTTACTCACGGCCTGTATGTTTTCAAATTTATTGAAATCAGGTAGACCGCCGGCATCTTTGTTGTGACACATAACACATTTATTTTCAACAATTTTTTTTATGCCATTGTCAATATAATCGTCTTTGTCAGCCCCATCGCGCACCCATTGAATAATGTCAAAACGCTCTTGCTCAGTCGCATTATCCTTCATTGAGCCGTTCAATTTCGTTTCAAGCACCGTGCCTGAGCGATTGCCATAATAGCTGTACACAATATCGTCAACGGACAGGCCAAACTTGCCATCGGCCATGCCGTGCGTGAATAAAATCTGAATCACCGCAAACAAATACCCCACACCAACGGTGCAAAGATAACCCGTAAATAAAACTTTAATTGGCGTATCATGGTCTTTTAGGCCGATGTATTTGGGTTTTTTATCAGGAATGTCGTCAATTTCTTCTGGAGGCGGAACGTATGGTTGCATAATAATTACACTACATGGTTAAAAATGAATTGAAAGGGACCCATTTTAACACCACTCTATGTGCTAATCAAACTTCGTATAATGTTTATTATGTTAAATAAAGAAGAATAAGGCACCCAAAACGGTCAAAAAAAAATCGAAAAAAGATAACTCATTGATTTGCATTATTGCCAAAAATAAAAATCATAAAATGCTATATATTGGGTTTATTTCATGGATATAATCTATATATTGATAAATCGCCCATTCACTTTCCAACCAAGACCATGACAAAGCCAGCCAAAATTCCGTCAATTTCTACCGCGTCAGCGCCTATCCCCTTTCAATCCACTTCACTGGATATTTGGGATACAAAATACCGTTTAAAAAACAAAGATGGCTCCATTATTGACCAAAATATGGACGAAACGTATCAGCGCGTTGCTCGGGCACTTGCAGAGGTTGAACTGCAGCCTAGCCAAAAAGAACAGTATTATCAGGAATTTTTGTGGGCACTGCGTCAAGGCGCTATTCCTGCTGGGCGTATTATGTCAAACGCGGGGGCACTCGCACACAAGCCCGCCACCTCAACCATTAACTGCACCGTTTCAGGCACCATTCACGACAGCATGGATGACATTTTAGCCAAAGTACACGAAGCGGGATTGACCCTAAAAGCGGGATGCGGGATTGGCTATGAGTTTTCAACGCTGCGCCCCAAAAATGCTTATGTTTCGGGCGCGGGCGCTTATACATCAGGGCCTCTGTCGTTTATGGATATTTACGACAAAATGTGCTTTACCG
>DPKY01000046.1 GCA_003542275.1 Methylococcaceae bacterium
CCCACTACTTGTTTTAAAGCCACCGTTGACTCTTCTGCCGCCCCTGACGCTTCCTCTGCACCCGCCGCAATTTGGTCTGACGCGCGACGCAACTCTTCCGCCGCTGATGCCGCTTCGTTTATCCCCGACGACAGCTGGCCCGTCGCCGCCGCGATACGCTCCGCCGCTTGCTGTTGCTTGGCTAACGTCCGGGCACGTCTGCGCTGCAGCTCAATACTGTGCGCTGACGCGCCCGTTTCACTGCGCGTGCTAGTGTCCCGTGCTAACGTAGAAGCGTGTAACGGTTTTTTAATGATAGCCATAATGGTTGCCTTATTTATATCGAGGTTAAATTCATGAAACGAGTTGGTATATGTGAAGCCTGCCGTGATTTTTCGCTTATTTTTATTTCAGGTTGCAAGATTGGCCGCGTCTGTGCATTTTACTCACGCGACAACACGGTAAGCCTTATCAGTGATAATTTGCTATAATCCCACTCTGTTTTTGTGGCGTAGCTTCTAAATAATAGTTGAAAGCAATTATCGCACCAGAATTATCCTTTATTCATTTTTGTCCTAATTTTTATACAAGAGAGCCATGTCGAACTTCGCAAAAGAAATTATTCCCGTTAATCTCGAAGATGAGATGAAGCAATCCTACCTTGATTACGCGATGAGTGTCATTATTGGGCGTGCGCTACCTGATGTGCGTGACGGGTTAAAACCTGTGCATCGTCGCGTACTGTATGCAATGAGTGAATTGGGCAATGACTGGAATAGAGCCTACAAAAAATCCGCGCGGGTTGTGGGTGATGTGATTGGTAAATACCATCCACATGGCGATACTGCGGTGTATGACACCATGGTGCGCATGGCACAACCGTTTTCCATGCGTCATATGCTTATTGATGGCCAGGGGAATTTTGGGAGTGTAGACGGTGACTCACCGGCGGCGATGCGCTATACAGAGGTGCGCATGGCAAAAATTGCGCATGAAATGCTCGCGGACTTAGACAAAGAAACCGTTGATTTCACGCCCAATTATGACGAGTCCGAATCTGAACCGGCCGTGTTGCCTACACGCATTCCTACGCTACTGATCAACGGCTCTTCAGGCATTGCCGTGGGTATGGCCACCAATATCCCGCCCCACAATCTCAGCGAAGTCATCAGCGCTTGCCTTGCTCTCATTGACGAGCCAACGCTCTCAATTGCTGATTTAATGACGCATATTCACGGCCCCGATTTTCCTACCGCTGCCTTTATCAATGGCGCAGCGGGCATTGCGCAGGCTTATGAAACGGGTCGTGGAAAAATTTATTTACGCGCACGCTGCCACATAGAGCCCATTGGCGACAGTTCGCGTGAAGCCATTGTGGCAACGGAGTTGCCCTATCAGGTCAATAAAGCGCGTTTACTTGAGAAAATTGCCGAACTCGTCAAAGAAGGCAAATTGGAAGGCATTTCTGGTCTGCGCGACGAATCCGACAAAGAAGGTATGCGCATGGTCATTGAGCTCAAACGCGGTGAAACCGCAGAAGTGGTGCTCAATAATCTCTATAAACAAACGCAATTCCAAACCGTGTTTGGTATGAATATGGTAGCGCTGCTCAATGGTCGCCCTTATTGCCTCAACCTCAAAGAAATTCTCGACGCTTTTATTGACCATCGCCGTGAAATCGTGACACGCCGCACCGTCTATTTATTGCGCAAAGCACGCGAGCGAGCGCATATTTTGGAAGGATTAGCCATTGCGTTGGCCAATATCAATGCCATGATTGAAATGATTAAAGCCGCTAAAACGCCCGCTCAAGCCAAAGAAAGTTTATTGGCCACGCCGTGGCAAGCTGGCCTTGTTTTATCGCTCATTGCACGCACCCATGCCATGGATTCTCGCCCTGAAAATCTACCGCTCGAATTTGGGCTAGAGGGTGACATCTATCGTTTATCCGACGCCCAAGCGGGGGCCATTTTAGAACTGCGTCTGCACCGTTTAACAGGCCTTGAACAAGAAAAAATTGTGAGTGAATACACACAATTACTTGAACACATTGCGTTCTATTTGCAGATTTTAGCTGACGATATGCGTTTAATGGCCGTTATTCGAGAAGAATTGGTCGACATTAAAGTACAGTACAGCGAACCACGTCGCACGGAAATCATGGCAAATCAAGCCGATTTGACGAATGAAGACCTCATTACCCAAGAAGATATGGTCGTCACGGTATCTTATGAAGGCTACGTTAAGGCGCAACCACTTAGCGATTATCAAGCACAACACCGTGGTGGTCGCGGGAAATCAGCCACCGCCACCAAAGAAGCCGATTTCATCGAGCAACTCATTGTCGCCAATACCCATGACACAATTCTCTGTTTTTCATCCAAAGGCAAAGTTTATGCGCTCAAAGTGTATCAACTGCCCGTTGCCAGTCGCGCCTCGCGTGGTAAGCCTTTTGTCAATTTGTTGCCTTTAGAAGCCAATGAAAAAATCAACGCATTTTTGCCCACACGCGATTATGACGAAAACAAATTTGTCTTTATGGCCACGTCTTCGGGCACGGTGAAGAAAACGCCACTGAGTGAATTTGCGTACCTGCGAACCAGCGGCAAAATTGCCATTGACTTGCGTGAAGACGATACGCTCATTGGCGTGGCTATTACAGATGGTCAGCAAAACATCATGCTCTTTAGTAGCAATGGTAAAGCCATTCGCTTTAATGAAACCGATGTGCGCTCAATGGGACGCACGGCGGCGGGTGTACGGGGGTTTAAATTAACACCCGACCAAAAAGTCATTTCTCTCATC
>DPKY01000114.1 GCA_003542275.1 Methylococcaceae bacterium
ACCCACTTCTGTTTTGATATTGGAATTAAAATTATAACCAAGACCAGCAAAAGCACGGTTTTGGTCAAAGCCATCATCAGCACCGTAATTGGTTTTGTTCAAATTGACAAAATACTCGTCAGAGGTAACAAAACTAAAATCATAAGCCAGCGGTACAGAGGCTTTGAACATTTGTCTAAAACGCCAACCCACGTCACTGCCCGTTTGCATAAAACGCTGCTCAAAACGGCTACGACTGGTCAGCGTTACGCCAGCAAATTTATCACTCCACAGCACTTGTTGCCAAATACGATGCTCATCAAATTCTTTTTTGGCAAAAGGTTCATCGGTTGGCACAAACGCGTAACCTAGCCATACACTGACTTTTTCAGCCACAGCGTAACCTAACCCCGCGCGAAGCATCCCTTGAGAAACTTGTGAGGTATCATTTCCAAAACGCCCCTGCCCTTCAAGCCAATATTTCATCTTTTGCAAACTTGGGCTAATCACCCCTAAACTGCCCGTTGCGGTGACGTTTCCCCATGTTTGAAAGTCTTCCACGGTTTTTGCCTGTCCAAAACAAGGCGCCAGCAAACTCGACCATAAAATTAGTTTAATAAACGGCTTTTTCATTTCTCTTTTTCCATCAACGTTAATAAGCTCTTCAGTAAAACTAAAGGCGTTGGTGGGCAACCACTGACTGTCATATCAACGGCAATCACATCGCTCACTGCCCCACATGAAGCATAAGACGTGCCAAACTCACCGCCACAACTTGCACAATCGCCCATGGCAATCACCCATTTCGGGTTAGGCATCGACGCATAAGTACGCAACAGCGCAGTTTGCATATGCCTTGACACCACGCCCGTTACCAACAGCACATCAGCATGACGGGGCGACGCTACAAAATGAATCCCAAAGCGTTCCACATCATAAAAAGGATTATTGAGTGCATGAATTTCCAACTCACAACCATTACATGACCCCGCGTCAACTTGCCGAATCGCCAAACTGCCAGCAAAATGTTTATCCACGCGCCGTTTAATTTCAATGCCCAACGTCGCCAATTCTTCATCATACGCGGCTTTGTAAGGCTCGGTCACCATGCCGGTGACCGCAATTTTTTTCAATAGGTCTATCATCTACGCCACCTTATAAATCACTGCCCGCATAGGAGCAATTAAACGATTTATTACATACGGGAAAATCGGGCACAATGTTATTGAGCACGGCTTTTTCCAGCGCTTCCCAATTTAGCTGACTGGCATCACGCGGATAAAAACGTGAAATGCGATTATCCACGTCAAAGGCCACAAACGTGATGATTTCACCGCGCCAACTCTCCACAATGCCCAATCCAATACTGCCAGCAACCGGCGCACACCACGGTGTCTTAAGTTCACCTTCAGGTAAGGTATCGAGTTGTGCGATAAATTGCTCAATAAGTTTGAGTGAGGCATTGATGTCTTTGTAGCGCACCCAAAAACGTGACGCAATATCGCCTTGCGTTTCAAGCGGCACGTTCACTTTCACTCTGTCATAGGGCGCATAAGGCGCATCACGGCGCACATCCCTATCCTGCCCGCTCGCACGCCCCACCACGCCCAGCGTGCCAAATAATTCAGCCGTTTTAGGTGACAAATAGCCTGCGGTGTAAATACGGTCTTCAAGTGACGCATTCAAATCAATAATGGGAATAATATGGGCTAACTCACGACGCAATTCTTGAATGTCCACCAGGATAAATTTACCCGCCGCCTCGTTAATGTCCACGTTAACGCCACCGGGGACAAGTTTATCCATTAAAAAACGGTGGCCAAACAGCGTGTAATTGGTACGACACCACAATTCTTTAAGACGCATCAGCTGTATAAAAGCAAAAGTAAACGCCACGTCATTACAAATGGCGCCCAAATCACCAAGATGATTGGCAATGCGCTCACGTTCGGCAAAAATGGCGCGAATTAACGCGGCGCGACGTGGGATTTCAATGCCTGCCGCCTGCTCCATAGCCATGCAAGCGGCCCAGGTATGTGACACCGTTGTATCGCCCGACACGCGCCCAGCAAGTTTCGCAAGACGCTTAGGGGTTCGCCCTTGGGCAATTTTCTCAACACCGCGATGTACATACCCTAGTCGCTCTTCTAGGTTTAGAATCAGCTCACCCACTGCCTGAAAACGAAAATGCCCCGGCTCGATAATGCCCGCATGAACCGGCCCCACTGGAATTTCATAAACGCCCACGCCATGCGCTTCAACAAAGGGGTAATGCGTATCGGGTGGGGTGAGTGCAGCGGGATGCCCTACGAGAGGAAAGTCATCACGCAATGGATATTCATGGCGCTCCCAAGCCTGATGGCGTGTCCAGCAACGTGGATCGGGATGTTGCAGAAATTCGATGCCAAATAAATCATGGGTATGACGTTCACTACGATTAGCGGCGGCATAGACGCTCGCTTGCGAGGGGAGTTGTGGCTTTGATACGTTAATGGTGGTGCGCAAAAGAATGTACTCGCCC
>DPKY01000187.1 GCA_003542275.1 Methylococcaceae bacterium
CTTTTTCATTTTACCCTTAACACTTACTACTAAACGATTATGAGCAAAGAAATTTCAAGTACCACCTTAATGTATTCTATCCTTTCTGTTGAAGAAGGGGTAAATGTTCAAAAAGATTATTTAGAGTCAGGTGAAGTGCCTGATGATGAGATGGACTACGAAGAAGAAATTTTAGGCGATTTGGAACAAGCGTTGATGGAACTCATTGACGTGTATAAAGTTCGCTGTAAAACCGACCCTGAGTTGCCTTCTATTGATGAGTTACTTAGCGGCGAATAGTGGATGATTGTTCTCTATGGTATCCCCAGTTGTTCGACGGTGAAAAAAGCCCGCCAGTGCCTAGCCAGGCACCAGATAGCTTATGAATTTCATGATGTGCGCCTAGCTGGCTTGTCGCTCGATTTGCTTGAGCGATGGGTGACGAGGCTTGATGATTGGCGGTATTTAGTGAATAAAAAAAGCACAACGTGGCGGGCACTTGCGCCCGCGCAGCAAGCCTTAGCCTCAAATGTCGAGGGGGCACTGTCGCTCTTAGTTGAGCAACCTACCTTGTTAAAGCGTCCGGTGCTCGATGATGGCGTACATTTATTGGTTGGTTTTGAAGAAAATCTTTATGAGCATTATTTGTTATGAGTGATACGCTAGCGCTGTTGGAGACGTTAATCCGATGTGAATCCCTCACCCCACGCGATGCGGGGTGTCTTGATTTGATTGCTGCGCGTTTAACGCCATTGGGCTTTATTGATGAGCGATTAAATTTTGGTGATACGGAAAACAGTTGGTTACGACGTGGGGAAGCAAAGCCATTATTTGTGTTTTTAGGGCATACAGATGTCGTACCTGTAGGAGCGATGCACTTGTGGGACTCACCGCCTTTTGAGCCAACTATTCGTGATGGCAGACTCTACGGACGTGGAGCGGCGGATATGAAAGGCGGCATTGCGGCGTTTGTTACGGCTGTTGAGCGTTTTATTGGACGTTATCCTGCGCATATTGGCTCAATTGCGATTATGCTCACCAGTGATGAAGAAGGGCCTGCAACACATGGCGTTGTGAAGGTGGTCGAGGTACTTGAGGCGCGTGGTGATAAAATTGATTGGTGCCTTGTGGGCGAGCCATCAAGTGATCAAAAAATTGGCGATGTCATTCGTGTTGGGCGGCGTGGATCATTGTGTGCCAATTTGACCGTGCACGGTATTCAAGGTCATGTTGCTTATCCCGAACTTGCAGACAATCCCATTCATCGCGTGGCACCTGCGCTTAATGCGTTAATTAACGAGGTGTGGGATGAGGGGAATGCTTTCTTTCCGCCAACACGTTTGCAAATTTCAAATTTCAATAGCGGTGCTGGTGCAGAAAATGTGATTCCCGCCAATGCCAATGTTCAGTTCAATTTGCGTTTTAGCACAGAATTAACGGATGATGTGATTAAACAGCGCACGCAAGCGATTTTAGATCAGTATGGGTTAGATTATGATCTCGTTTGGCGTTTATCAGGCAATCCATTTTTAACGCAAAATGGCGAACTTATTCAAGCCACGCATCGTGCCATTCAATCCGTTACTGGCTTTGAAACCACTGACGACACGGGTGGTGGCACCTCTGATGGGCGTTTTATTGCCCCCACGGGCGCTCAGGTGATTGAACTTGGTGCACTCAATGCCAGTATTCATAAAGTCAATGAGCATATTGGCGTGGCAGATTTAGGTATTCTAAGTCAGATTTATGAGCAGATTTTGGTCAATTTGCTACTGACTGAAAAATAAGCAATTTAAAAACGGTAGAGAAGGATTTTATGCAATTACTTGATCTTGCGCGACACGCCATTTTAACGCCAGCAGCGCTTCATGATGGCAATATTGAGACGTTGATGGGGCAGCTTTTAAGTGCTCAAGTGGACGCGGCTGATATGTATTTTCAGTCGACACATTCGGAGTCATGGGTACTCGAAGGCGGGATTGTCAAAGAAGGTCACCACAACATTGAACAAGGCGCGGGAGTCCGCGCTGTTGTGGGCGAAAAAACCGGTTTTGCCTACAGTGATCGCTTAGAAATGCCCGTTTTGCTCAATGCAATCAATAACGTCAAATCCATTACACGCCAAGGGCAAAACGCCACGGTCAATCTCCGTGCAGCCCAAAATACTCGGCTACTCTATCCTACGACCAATCTGCTAAAATCCTTTGAAGACCAGCAAAAAATCCGTTTTTTAAAAGAAATTGATGCGTATACGCGACAGTTAGACTCGCGCGTTGAAGAAGTGATTGTGAGTTTATCGGGTGTGCATGAGTCTATTTTAGTGGCCAATCAAGACGGGCAACTGCTTGCAGATATTCGTCCACTGGTACGCTTAAATGTGACGGTTATCGTGCAAGAGAAGGGTAAACGTGAGCAAGGCAGTATGGGTGGTGGAGGGCGTTGTGATTATGGGATGTTCTTTGAGCAAGAAAAAGCACGCGCATTGGCATATGCCAGTGAAGCGGTGCGGCAAGCACTGGTGAATATGGACGCCAGTGAAGCGCCAGCAGGCAATATGACGGTAGTTTTAGGGGCGGGGTGGCCAGGTATTTTATTGCACGAGGCCATTGGTCATGGGCTGGAAGGGGATTTTAATCGTAAAGGCACCTCGGCGTTTAGTCACCGTGTGGGGGAGCGCGTGGCTTCGGATTTATGTACTGTGGTCGATGACGGCACACT
>DPKY01000106.1 GCA_003542275.1 Methylococcaceae bacterium
GGTTTAGTGAAGTCAGTCCACGACCGCACGATACGGGGATGGTGACGCTACTCACGCAACAACAAACGGAATTTGACCTACACGCCCGCGCCATTTTAGGCTTGCCGGTGAATACCGCCTTAAAAAGCCCAGGCGCCAGTGCGGTGATTTTAAGTCCTATTGCTACGCAGGGCCCGGTTTATCAAGGGATGCACGACGCCTTATGCGTCGCTGATACAGATATTCGCCTTTTTGGAAAACCTGAGGCTTTTGTCAATCGTCGCATGGGCGTGGCTTTAGCAATTGCAGATTGTGCCGATATAGCTCGCAGCAAAGCAGTGCAAGCTGCTGGAAAAGTGGTGATAACAACAAGTTAAAGGTAATTGAGGTTATGCGTAATTGTGTCGTTCTTTTTTTGATTATAGGATACGGTGGATTCGTCAAGGCTGACATTTATAAAAAGTCGGTAGATATGAATGGGGTAGTTGTCTATACCAATAAAGCGCCAACGCTGAGCGCAAAACCCATTATTAAAACTCCACAGCCAACCTCCACGCCAACAACAGGGTATTTTTATAAATATCAAGACGCGACAAAAAATGTTATTTATACTGACAAACCTCGGCTAGATGTTGCCTTGGTGAGTAAAACCAAAGTGACCGTGCCGGCCACCACACCGCCTGCCACAATCAATCGCGGTTTTTATGCACCGCCAATGAATGCCACGGCGCCCAGCGTTGCTTATGATATGGCCGATAGAAATAAATTCAATCAGCTGGTGTCACAAGTGGCGGCACGCCATCAAGTCGATGAAAAATTAGTCCATGCCGTCATACAAGCCGAATCGGCTTATAAACCCAACGCGGTGTCAACGTCTGGGGCAGTGGGTCTTATGCAGCTCATGCCAGCAACAGCAAGCCGTTTTGGCGTGCTTGATAGCAATAATCCAGCGCAAAACCTTGACGGCGGTACGCGTTATCTACGCCATTTACTGGATTTATTTTCCAATAATTTAGACCTCGCGCTTGCTGCTTACAATGCGGGGGAGAATTCCGTTTTGCGTCACAATAATTCCGTTCCGCCGTATCCCGAAACGCAAAATTATGTCAAACAAGTGCTGGCGCTCTATAAACAAAAATCCTAATTTCCCGCACTCATAGGCCATCAGCGCGGCAATTGGCGCGACGGTTTTGACGAAAATGAACGCAACATAACGCGCCACATCGCTAAACGTCTATTAAATACCTCCTTATCTTCTAAAGAATTCGCACGCGAGAGTGGGTTTGCGTCAAATTCCCCAAATGACTTGTGCTACAATAGCCCTGCTTCGTTAACTTTATGAATTAGGGTAACTATGGACGATCAAACAAATACGAATAAAACAAGTAAAAAAAGAGTTCTATTTATTATTGCTGCGGTTATTGCCCTTATTGTTTTTCAGCGTGAGCTGCTTATTCCTCTTGCCAAAAATGCAGCAACGTCGGGTTTGTTTCTCATTGACAGTAAAGACCAGGGCAGCATGATTGCGCAGTCCTCTGATATGACGCAATTTGCTTTTCAGCACTGTAATGCGCATCTCAAAGCGAGTTTAGATGACAAAACCACCGTCACACTCGCCGAAAAACCATTGAATGTTTGGAGTTTGGGTAGCTATGAATATGTTGTGAGCGCAGAAGCCGATGTCACACAAGAAGCGACGCCCACTCAAAAACATAAATATGTCTGCCGCATTAGCTATAAAAATGGTGATGACATCAGCGGTGGCGCCGACTTTGCGAATTGGTCACTTGATGGGTTATCAAAAATTGACGCCGATGCGCAAGACGCGCCATAAACAGCGCCCATTCTCTGTGCCCAACGCAAATCAAGGCGCAACGTTGTTAATGTTGCGCCTTTTTTAATTTTTAGCGTTAAGCACGGCTAATATCAAAACTGACGACGTCTGCGATGGCCGAGGCTTTCATCAAAAGCATCAATACTCTATCAAGTCCAATGGCCACGCCCGCGCAATCTGGCAAACCTGATGCCAAGGCGGCAATGAGGCGCGTCTCTTTCACGGCAGGCGGCAGCTTTTCGCGTGCTCTTGTTGCGATTTCTTTCTCAAAGCGAGCGTTTTGCTCAGGGGCATACGCTAACTCATAAAAGCCGTTGCCCAGCTCAATCCCATGAATAAAGGCTTCAACACGCTCGGTGACAGAGGAGTTGTCCGCCTTGATTCTCGCTAGTGACGATTGGCACGCGGGGTAATCATAAATCAGTTGTAGCGCATTGTGACCTAAATGCGGCTGAACACAAAAGCTAAACAAAAAGTCCAGCCACAGAGCATGATTGTCGCCACACAAGTTGATAGCATCGTGTAAATTTTCACGTTGCGCCACCTCACAGTAGGCTTGGTGTGAAAAAGTGAGCGCATCAAGCCCCGTGTACTGCGCGAACACGGTCGCATACGCACTGCGCACAGTGAGGTCGAGTGTTCCTTCAAATAAATCGTCAAACAACGCCGTTATTTCATCCATCAAATCCGCGAGCGTAAAGCCGACGCGATACCATTCTAAAATCGTAAATTCTGGGTTGTGAAAACGCCCCGCTTCGCCATTGCGAAAGGCTTTACAAATTTGAAAAATAGAGCCACTGCCCGCTGCTAGCAAACGTTTCATGGCAAACTCTGGGGACGTCTGCAAAAACAGCGTGTGTGTACTCGGTGGTGCGTGATAATCCGCCGTAAAAAAAGCGAGTTGTGGATCTGTGCCACTAGCGTGGCTGAGGAGAGGCGTTTCGACTTCAAGCACGCCCCGCTTTGCAAAAAAAGCGCGAATGCGATCAAGCATCCACGCTCTGCGTTGCAATGCGTCAAGGGGGCAACTAGGTTGCCAGAGCGATGACGTAAGAGGGTGCACGTTTATTCTTTTACTCTTGAAATGTACTCGGCTGTGCGCGTGTCCACTTTAATGATTTCGCCTTGTTGAACAAACAAAGGCACGCGAACCACCGCGCCTGTTGCTAATTTAGCAGGTTTACCGCCACCACCGGACGTATCGCCGCGCACACCGGGGTCAGTTTCCACAATTTCTAATTCCACAAAATTAGCTGGTGTGACCGCAAGTGGCGCATCATTCCATAACGTCACCGTGCACATATCTTGGTCTTTTAACCAAAGTGCCGCGTCACCCACAATTTTTGCATCCGCTTGATATTGTTCAAACGTGTCTTGCATCATGAAATGACGGTATTCACCATCGTTGTAGAGATATTGCATTTCCACGTCAACCACGTCCGCGCCTTCAAGTGTATCACCCGATTTGAAGGTGCGTTCAATCACTCGCGCCGTTTTTAAATTGCGGATTTTAACGCGATTAAAGGCTTGTCCTTTGCCGGGTTTTACAAACTCGTTTTCGATAATTGTGCAAGGATCATTATCGAGCATCACTTTCAAACCCGATCTAAATTCGTTTGTACTGTAAACAGCCATTGTTTTCCTCAAAAGATGAACTAAAGTAAAAACGCATTATAAAGGTTCATGTTACATCCTAAAAACTTTAAATCAGATTTCACGCTCAAAACAGGCCATCACCAAATCGACTTTCCCCTCTCCCCAAGTGCGCATCGTCTTTAGCATAAAGCACACACAATTAAAAAAATGAGAACTACGTCACAATTTTGACTTAAATTTCTGATGACCCGTTTTTTAGTTGATATAGTTTACGCGTAGTGTGCTGTTCAACGGCTCGATAACCCTGTTGCTTTTCACATATCGTCTATACGCTGAACGTGTTGCCTATAACTTAAGCAAATACAGCGCTAACCTAACTTAATGAGTTAATTTAAATGTAGCGCGTCGTTGCACCTTAACTGAGGCGAGAATTGATAAAAATGGAACTATTTACTGACCCCAAAACGTTGTTTCACTCTAAACGCGCGAACATTTTTTATTTAGAAAAATGTCGTGTCATGGTGAGAGCGGGGCGTGTTGTCTATATGACCCACGGCAAAGAGGGGCAGTCAAGTTTTAACATTCCAGCGTTAAATACCACCGTGGTGTTATTGGGGATTGATACCTCAATTACGCAATCTGCCGTGAGAATGCTCGCCTTAGAAGGCGTGTTAATTGGTTTTAGTGGGAGCGCTGGGACGCCATTGTTTGCAGGCACGTCTGTGGAATGGCTCTGCCCGCAAAATGAATACCGCCCAACGGATTATTTACAACGCTGGTTAACGTGCTGGTTTGATGAGACGAAAAGAACAGAGATGGCACGAAAACTACAACGCTTTCGACTTCACTACATTGAACGCGTGTGGTCTGAAGATAAAGCATTGCAACAAGCCGGTTTTTATTTAGATGATGTCCTCACTGAAAAAGCGCTAAAGGATTTTGCACAGAAAATCGCTGTTTGTGAAAACGCAACACAATTACTGGCGTTGGATACGAGTTTAACCAAGCAACTCTACACCATCGCTGCAACGTGTACAAAACGTCAAGACTTTGTGCGCGATGAAGACAGCCTTGATGACGTCAACCTTTTTTTAAATCAAGGCAATTATCTCGCGTATGGCCTTGCGGCAACGACGCTTTGGGTGCTGGGCATTCCGCATGGTTTTCCGCTCATGCACACATCAACAAAACGCGGCGCCTTGGTGTTTGATGTTGCCGATTTAATTAAAGAAGCGTTAATCCTGCCACTGGCCTTTATTTGTGCAAAAGCGCAAATGAGTGAATTGGCTTTTCGCCAACACTGCTTGGAGGCCTTTACACGGCATAACGCACTGGATTTTATGTTTGAAACCCTAAAGAAAATAAGTGGTGAGGGGGAGGAATTATGATTGTCAATTTTGTTTCAGAATGTGAAAAAAATGCACTGTCAAAAACAGCACGGGTGCTTGATGGTTTTGCCAATCGGATTGGCGAAAAAACATGGCAAAGCGTCATGACCGCTGACGGATTGCAAGTAGTAAAGCAACAACTGCGGCGCATTGCAACGAAAAATACCGCTGTTTTATGCTACGCACTGCGAGATCAGCTCGATACCGAATGGTTTTGGATTGTAGGCAATCACCGCAAATTTATCGCCCCCTCAAAAACGCACGCGCAAGATTATATCAATGTTCCTCGTGATGCAACGTGGCAGTTTCTGCCTTTAATCAAAAGCATCACCGCGCTTGCTGCGTTATTTCATGATGTAGGTAAAGCCGCTGCGTGTTTTCAAGAAACGCATTTCGTTAACGGCACAGCGCATGAACCACTGCGCCATGAATGGGTTTCTTGCCTCGTGTTTAACGCCTTCGTTAATGGTGCCCAAACAGATCAGCAGTGGCTTGAACGCTTTATTTCAGGCGAAATAGAGACGGATCATCTGCTCAGCACCGTAGCAAATAATCCTGTTCAACGCCCGTTTAAACACTTGCCACCGGTCGCCTGCTTGATTAACTGGTTAATTCTCTCTCATCATCGCCTGCCTCTGCCGCAAAACGATTGGCGCAGCAAAGCCCCGCCAAAAGATTTTACGCAATTGCTTTCTGCTATTACAGCCGATTTTGGCTACCGTCACGAAAGTACGACAACATCACCGGCGCTGCATTTTCCTCATGGATTATTAAGTCAACAGCCGAAATGGCAGGCGGAAGTGAAAAAATGGGCACTCAAATTACATCACTGTCACGCACTCGCCAGCCAAATGCTTGAAGATGACACATGGCGCCTCGCTTTACATCATGCCCGATTAGCACTGATGCTCAGCGACCACGCCTCGCTTCTGCAAACGCCCGATGCAAAATATGACATTTTTAAACCAGTAAATAAACACACGGGTGATAAAACGACTGCGCTTGAGGTGCATATTCAAGCTGTTTTAGAGAACGTATTGAAATTTGTTCATGTACTGCCCGAATTTGAATCACAACTGCCTTGTGTACACGAAACACTTGAAATGAAAAAAGCACCGTTATGTGCAACCTCTGCTTGGCAAGAAAAGGCGGTGTCCGCAATAAAAACGTGGCGAGAAACCTCGGCTATTACGTCTAAGCATTATGGCTTTTTTGCCGTGAATATGGCCACAGACACGCAAGCCAAACTCGCCGCCAATGCCGCCATGTTGCGTGCGCTTTCACCCGATTTTAAAAGCCTGCGCGGTGTATTTGCTTTGGGCTCGGCCAATTTAACCCTACAAACCGGTGAGCAATACCGCAAACACCTTGGACTAGATAACTTAGAATTAGCCATCGTCACAGGCACCAAAATCCCCACCGGCCTCTATAAATCTGCGCAAGCCTTGTCTGAGCAATTAAGCATGGAGAGCTTGCTCAATGATGAAGTGGACTTTGATGGCAATATCTTTGAAGGCAATACCGCCGCATTTTTCAACGACGCGCGTGATAAGAAATTTCTTTATGCCCCTGTGCTCGCGTGCACAATAGATAGCTTCATTTGCGCTACGCAAACGGCGCAGGGCCATCACCATATCTTGCCGAGTTTGCGGCTCATGTCATCAGATTTAGTGCTAGAGGATATTGAACAACTTGACGGTGATGCGTTAATTGCACTAGGGCGACTTATTCATCTCGCAGGTATGTTAGGGCGGAAGGTTATTCTCTCCTCTTCGCAGTTAACGCCTGAACTAGCAGAGGGGTATTTTAGTGCCTATCAATCGGGTTGGCAGATTTTTTCACGCTCACGCGGCAGTGAGGCAACAGTGGGGTGCGCGTGGGTAAACGACGCAACCACGCAAATTCAAACGCTACCCCACACAAAGGAGAGTCATCTTCTCTTCAGAGAACACCATAATGCGTTTATTGAAAACAATGTGACAGATGACGCACCGTTGCCTGTTCGCCATCAACGTGAAGAAATTGTCCTCGACAATTTTCATAGCAAATCGTTGGTGAACGCCGTGTACTATCAACACATTCGCCGTGCCACCCTCCACCCCCGTGGCGACAAAAAAATCTCGTTTGGCTTGCTGAATATGGCAAGTACCCACGCGTGTATTGAAGCGGCTGAATTTCTCATGCAATACGAATGGCCTGATGATACGGATATTAAAATTCTACTGCATCACCCGCAACAAACCCTGTTAATGCGCAATGAACAAGAGCAATACCTCGATGACGTGCTTTACCAAGGCACGATACATCGCGCGATTGAAAATCCAATTATTGCAAAGCAATTAGAAACAAGTACGGCAGAACACGTTATTTATCTTGTTGTCACCAATGTGCACAGCGCGTTAAAGCGCGATTATGCGTTTGATTGGTCAATTCTATCGCCTTCTTCTTGTTTGTCGAGCGCCCAATTAGCCGTGCACACACTGACCGCTTATGACAAAAAAGGCGCTGAAAATCTTGCTGGCTGGCTCAATTCGTGTTGGTTTTTAACGGCGCTGCCGCAAGTGCTTACGCCTTTTACGCCTCATGATAAAACGGCTAAGTGTCATCTGCTTCCGCTCAAAGATCACGCTTGGCAATTTATAGAAAAAGACCCACATGGCAAGTTTGTCAATATGGAAGGCAATCAGCGCATCGAAATGCGGCATTTAAGCCAGCACTATGCAAATCGTTTATGGCTATCAACAGATTATACCCATGCCATTGACAAGCTAGCCGCCAAAACGTCCACGACAGCCAGTGACATTGCATTGCGCTATAGCGAGATGGCGCTGCCCAGTGAAGCCCAAAACGGACTGGTGTATTGCAGTACCTTTGGCATGATGGCCAAAAAAACGGCTGCTTCATTGATAGTGTGTTGAACTTTGCCTTGCTATATTGCATTGAGTCAATGAATTTTCATGGATTGAAAAAGGAAAAAAATGAAAAGTAACACCCTATTAGATAATGCGATACACGCGTTTTTGCTTGAGCGCAAAACCGCCAAAATGAAAAGTTTTGGTGGCAAGCTGCCCGATGAGGGTGGCATTGAAGCGTG
>DPKY01000213.1 GCA_003542275.1 Methylococcaceae bacterium
GTGCAAAAAGTGGTGGGGGAAGGTATGATTACCCGTACGCATTTTGCTGATTTTTTGGTGGCACGTTGCCTTGTTGATTCTCAACAGGAGGCTTTTGACCGTTATTTAGGCGATGGAAAAGTGGCGTTTGTCGCCACGACATGGACACCTTTTGAAACGGCAATTCATGCTATTTTGGCAGCGGGCGGCGTGGCGGTGTTAGCGCATCCACTGCGCTATAAATTAACGGCAACGCGCATGAAAAAATTATTAGCGGCGTTTAAAACAGCAGGCGGGCAGGCAATGGAAGTGGTAACTGGACGCTACAATGCAGATGAAATGCGTATTTTAGGCAATTATGCCACTCAATTTGCGCTAGCCGGCTCGCTGGGCTCAGATTTTCATAGTCCAGCAAACCAATGGATTGAGCTTGGGCGCCTCGCCCCGTTGCCTGTGGGTGTGCGTCCGGTGTGGGAATTGTTTGCGTGAAAAAATTTTGGGAAGTCAAAATCTTAGATGAGCTCTCAGACGATGAATGGGCGGCGTTGTGCGACCGATGTGGGCAGTGTTGTTTACATAAAATTCAAGACGAGGACACCGATAACATTTATATCACACGCGTTGCGTGTAAATTGCTTGATATTAAGACCTGTCAATGCAAACACTATGAAATGCGCACGCAGTGGGTGCAAGACTGTTTAGATTTGCGTGAAATGTCCACAGAGGAATATCAATGGCTACCGGTGACCTGCGCATATCGCCTGCTACATGAAGGCAAACCGCTGTTTGATTGGCATCCGCTGATTTCGGGGAAATCGAGCAGTGTCAAACGCGCGAAAATGAGCGTCGCGCATTTAGCCATTTCTGAAACGCTGATCAAAAATATGGACGATTTGGAGGACTATATCCTCTATCAGCAAATGTAAAAACTCAGTAAATGCGGTAACAATACAGCAACGTTTTGCTGCTATCGTGAATTTGCAAAATGCGTTCAGGTGTCCAGTCTGGCACAGGAAAAGAGGACGAAATAAACAAAGTGCCTTTGCGCATTTTTGTTTGGAGTTGCTCACCAATATCGGGCATGACGCGCGGGGATAAAAAGGCAAAAATCACCTCATATTCAGCAAAATTGGCATCAAATAAATTGCGGCGTGAAACGGTATAATTTGCAAGATTTTTGCCACGCAATGTGCTGATAAGCCAAGGAATGGGCGCACGCTCCCACGCGTCAACTTGAACGTGGGGAAAGGCGTTGGCAACAGGTAGCGCCACCGTGCCAATGCCCGCGCCTAAATCAGCAAATTTTTTCACGTTTTCGGCTTCCATAAGCGCAATCACACTCAAAGCCACTTCGTCAGAAGATAAAAATAACGGCACGTCGCCGCGCACCGTCCCCCAAAAAATGAGCGTCATGAGAACAACGAGGGCAAAATAGACCCACGCTGGAACAGGAAACATGAAAAAAACAAAGACACAAGGCAAAAACAGAAAATGAATCACCCGCCACCATCGAGGTAGACCAACGCATTGGCTGGCAATAACGGCCAGTGTGCTTTGGCAAAGTAAAAAAATAGCGGGATAATAATGTAGAATAGGCAGAAAATACGCAGCAAGTAGCGTGAGTATCAGCGCGAGCGCTTGACATAAAAAAGCACGAAATAGCGTCATGAGAATTGAGAGCGTGTAAGATGAAAAAAGGTTCTTTTGCGTAATTTGCGTAACGCGTTGGTTTTGGTTATTGTAGCCACTTCGTTTACATTCATTCAATCCACGCATGGATAATAAATTTTAGCGTTTGTATTGCATAACAGGATAAAAAATGTCAGATATTGAAATTGCGCAACGCGCCGTGATGAAACCCATTGTTGAGCTGGCCGAAAAAAATTACGGTATCGCACCAGCGCATTTAGACCCTATCGGGCATTTTAAAGCGAAGTTATCGCTGGAGTATGTCAACAGTTTAGCCAACAAGCCAGAAGGGAAATTGATTTTAGTCACGGCTATTAGTCCAACGCCCGCTGGCGAAGGTAAGACAACCACAACAGTGGGTCTAGGTGACGCCTTAAATCGCTTGAATAAAAAAACGATTATGTGTTTGCGTGAGCCATCACTTGGTCCCTGTTTTGGGGTGAAAGGCGGCGCGGCGGGGGGCGGTTATGCGCAAGTGGTGCCTATGGAAGACATCAATTTGCATTTTACGGGCGATTTTCACGCCATTGGCGTGGCGCATAATTTGCTGTCGGCATTGATTGACAATCATATCAATCACGGCAATGAACTTGATATTGACCCGCGTCGTATCCAGTGGAAGCGCGTAGTGGATATGAATGACCGCGCCTTGCGGCAGATTGTTGTGGGCATGGGTGGCGCGGCAAATGGGTATTTGCGTGAAGATGGCTATGATATTGTCGTCGCCTCAGAAGTCATGGCGATTTTGTGTTTAGCCACCAGTCGCGCTGATTTAAAAGCCCGTCTTGGACGCATTATCATTGGCTATAAATCAGACAAAATCACGCCCGTTTATGCGAGCGATTTGAAAGCGCATGGCGCGATGGCGGCGCTCCTAAAAGACGCGATTAAGCCTAATTTAGTGCAGACGCTCGAAAATAACATTGCGATCATTCACGGCGGGCCGTTTGCCAATATCGCGCACGGCTGCAATACCGTCACGGCGACGAAAACCGCGCTCAAACTCGCCGATTATGTGG
>DPKY01000207.1 GCA_003542275.1 Methylococcaceae bacterium
ATTCCCACTCAATCGTCGCAGGGGGTTTACCGGAAATATCGTAGGTTACACGCGAAATGCCTGACACTTCATTGATAATGCGCCGTGAAATCAAATCCAAAAAATCATAAGGCAAATGCGCCCAACGCGCCGTCATAAAATCAATCGTTTCTACTGCACGAATCGCAATCACATAGTCATAGCGTCGACCATCGCCCATCACGCCAACGGACTTAACCGGCAAAAAGACGGCAAACGCTTGGCTGACTTTATCATATAAATCATGACGATAAAGTTCTTCAATAAAAATTGCATCGGCTTGGCGCAACAAGTCAGCGTAGTCTTTTTTGACCTCACCCAAAATACGCACGCCCAAGCCCGGCCCTGGGAAAGGATGACGATACACCATATCAGCAGGTAAACCGAGCTCAATACCTAATTTGCGCACTTCATCTTTGAATAATTCACGCAAAGGTTCGACTAATTTTAAGGTCATATTGTCGGGTAACCCGCCCACATTGTGGTGCGATTTAATTAAATGCGCTTTACCACTTTTTGCACCAGCGGATTCAATGACATCAGGATAAATAGTACCTTGCGCCAGCCACTTTGCATGACGTAATTTCGCCGCTTCTTCATCAAAAATGTCAATAAACAAATTGCCAATAATTTTGCGTTTTTTCTCAGGATCATCAACGCCTGCTAAAGCGGCCAAATAACGGGCCTCGGCATCAACTCGAATGACTTTAACACCTAGGTGCTCTGCAAAAATTGCCATGACTTGATCGCCTTCATGCAAACGTAAAAGCCCCGTATCCACAAAAACACAGGTCAGTTGCGTCCCAATGGCTTTATGCAGTAACGCCGCTACGACAGAAGAATCTACGCCACCCGATAAACCTAAAATCACTTCATCATCGCCGACTCTGTCACGCACCGTTTGGATACTGTCTTTAATAATGTTACTTGAATTCCATAGCGCTTTGCAGTGACAAATATCCAAGACAAAACGCGACAAAATACGACCGCCTTGTTTGGTATGTGTCACTTCGGGATGAAATTGCAAGGCATAAAACTGTTTTTCTTCATTAGCCATGCCGGCAATGGGAGCGCCTTCAGAGTTGGCAATGAGTTTGAAACCTTCGGGTAATTCAACAACCCGATCACCATGACTCATCCACACATCCAGTAAACCAAAACCTTCAGCGGATACATGATCTTCAATGCCTTCTAAAAGCACGGAATGGCCGCGTGCGCGAATCTGTGCATAACCAAATTCACGATGCGCTGATGTTTCAACGCGCCCGCCGAGTTGCTGCGTCATGGTTTGCATACCATAGCAAATGCCCAAAACAGGAATGCCCATATCAAACACTTTTTGCGGGGCGCGGGGCGTGTGATCTTCGGTAACACTTTCTGGGCCACCGGATAAAATAATGCCTTTTGGTGAAAATTGTTGAATTTCCTCGGCACTGCATTCGCAAGAATAAATCTCACAATACACGCCAATTTCACGAATACGGCGGGCAATGAGTTGCGTATATTGTGACCCAAAATCTAAAATTAAAATTTTGTCTGAATGAATGTTTGTCATAAAAAAGAACGTTAAATAAAAAAGTGGGTGGTTAACATCGTTGAGTGTTGCTACGAATTATCTGCCTCATTAGCAAGGTCAATTAACTTCTTTTTAAGGGGATGTAATGCCTCTTGCGTTGCCGTGCGTATGGTCGCGTGTGCGACTTTGCGTCCTTTGCGCGGCGCTTTACCGTATAAATGTAGGTGCGTATTTTCAATGGCGAGCACTTGCTCATTCTCTGGTTTGCCGCCAATGAAATTTACCATCGCCGTTCGACCCACAGCGGCGGTTGAGCCTAGCGGCAAATCTAAAATAGCGCGAAGATGATTTTCAAATTGTGACGTTTCAGCGCCTTCGATAGTCCAATGTCCCGAATTGTGAACACGCGGCGCAAATTCGTTGGCAACCAACTCGCCATTCACCTCAAATAATTCTAAGGCAATAACACCAACGTAATGCAATTCGTTGAGTAATGTTGTCACATAGTCTTGCGCTTTGCTTTGTAGAGGGTCATTGTCACAACTCTCTGAAACGCGCAAAATGCCTTCTCGATGTACATTTTCAGAAAGTGGATAAAACGCCAGTTCTCCCGATACGCTACGCACCGCCACAATCGACACTTCACGCGTAAAATTGACAAAGCCTTCCACAATGGCAGGGAGTCCATCGAGTTTTTGCCACGAAGAATGTAAATCGGCAGCTGAACGTAAAACAGATTGTCCTTTACCGTCATAGCCTTGCGTGCGCGTTTTTAAAATCGCAGGATAGCCAATTTGCTGCATGGCTTGCTGTAAACTGGCTAAACTCTCCACCGGTTTATAGGGTGCGGTTGGAATGCCAATGTCATTCAAAAAATTTTTTTCAACTAAGCGATCTTGTGCAATGGCAAGGGCATTGGGCGCAGGGTAGACGCTAGTGTGCGCCGCAAGAAAGTCAGCGACATTCGCGGGCACATTTTCAAATTCATACGTGACCACATCAGCGCGTTTAGCCAGTTCAGCCAGTAGCGTTTCATTATGATAGTCACCGTGCAGGTGATCGCCTAGCGTCGTGGCACAAGCACTTAGCGACGGGTCTAAAAAGATAAAACGAATACCTAGTGGATAGCCAGCCAGTGCAATCATACGAGCAAGTTGCCCCCCCCCTAAAATCCCTACTTTCATTCTTTGTCTCCACGCGGATCCGAATTGGCTAAAACCGTGTCTGTTTGTGCTTGTCTAAATTGTTCAAGTGCTGGGCGGTAGTGAGGATGTTTACTGCTGACAATGGCGGCGGCTAATAAGGCCGCGTTAATGGCGCCTGCTTTGCCAATAGCCAATGTACCAACAGGAATGCCCGCAGGCATTTGGACAATAGAGAGCAGTGAATCCATGCCATTTAACGCTTTTGATTGCACCGGTACACCCAATACAGGCACCACTGTCTTAGCCGCCGTCATGCCAGGCAGATGCGCTGCGCCACCCGCGCCAGCGATAATGACTTCAAGACCTCTACTTTCTGCATTTTGTGCATAAGCAAACAGCTTATCGGGTGTACGGTGTGCTGAAACC
>DPKY01000004.1:0-7379 GCA_003542275.1 Methylococcaceae bacterium
TGACCATAGTGCTAAGCGCTGAAATTAAAAACAGCAAACCAATGAATGTGTTGCTATCAAATAAGCCGCCCAGTCGCGCAATAAACGACGTGCGTGTGCGCTCATAAATTAACCCCACACTAAAAAGCATTCCCGCTGTGGCAAGACCGTAGGTAAGCGATAAGAGGATACTGCCTTCAAGACCTTGTTCGTTAAACGAAAAGAGCCCCATCACCAGCATACCTGTCTGACTTACCACCGCAAACGCTAGCAAGCGGCGGATATTGATTTGCATCAACGCGAGGAGTGCCCCGTAAAAAATACTCAATATACCCAGCACCATCACCAATGTTGACCACTGTTCAGCGACAAGCGGAATAAGCGGCAGAATAAATCGAATGACGCCATAAACGCCCAGTTTGAGTCCCACCATAAAAATCGCTGCACTCGCCACTGTGCCCTGCTCGGCTAAAACGGGTAACCAGCCATGAAAGGGAAAAAGCGGCATTCGCACCGCAAAGCCATAGA
Source organism: Methylococcaceae bacterium (assembly GCA_003542275.1). Taxonomy (GTDB): domain Bacteria; phylum Pseudomonadota; class Gammaproteobacteria; order Methylococcales; family Methylomonadaceae; genus UBA10906. Next base: position 508 of record DPKY01000004.1, read on the forward strand.
ACAGTAACACAAAAATGAGCACATGATGATGAAGGTGACCGTTATTTTGCAGTAACACCAGCCAATCAAAATTTGACCCAGTAAGATTGCCTGTCATGCCAAGCCCTAGCACCAAAAAACCCACAAACGTCATCACCAGCCCCGCGCCCCAATACTGCGTCAACAGTGACACAGCAAACCGGCGCTGTTTACCTGTGCCCGCGTGCAGAGTGAGGTAAATGACGGGGATGAGTTCAACGCACATCCACAACCAAAACTGCATGACATTAAGCGCACAAAACGCACCAATTAACACGGTTTGATAGCCTAGCAATGAGGCGATAAAACCTCTATCGTGGACATGGCGCGTGATAAGGGTATAAATGAGTGCCAAGAGCGTTAAAATAGCGGCGAGGGGGATAAATAATACACTCACCCCATCGACTCCCACGCGATAATGCAACCCAAAGCCGTCTACAAATTCGGCAAGTTGAATGCCCTCTTTTGTCACGTCAAAAGCAGATAATAAATAGAGACTCAACAGCACGTTGCTCGCGCTCCCCAAAAAAGCAATACCGAGCATTTGCGTGCTAGTGCGAGCCACGCACACCCCTGCCATGGCCAGTAGCGGCACAAGGGTTAAGGTGGTCAATAACGGGAAATGGGCAATCTCAGGCCAAAAGCTAACACTCACATTCAATGGCATATCTACATAGCAACCAGCAGCGTAATGAAAATAAAAGTAACCAGATAGCGGGGTTTGAGCAACGCTGATTCTGTTTGATTGGCAATATGTCCAAGTCGACGTCCGTGGTGAAAGACATTGTCAGAGACGCCCTGCAAAATAAAACGCTGCTCAAACCAGTTTAGAAGACGCGCTGTCCATTGCGTGAGCTTTCCGGCTAAACCACTGCCTTGCGCAAAAGTATCTTCCGTGTTGTCGAGTTGCGCTCCGATGCGCCGCTCTTGCGCTTGCGCAAAACTTGACACCGCATGAATGGTTGGCGCAGGTGACCCCATGAGCGGGTCAATGAAATGTTTATCAACATAGTTCACATCTCGCGCTAAGTGCATGATGGGTTTTACAAAAAGCCAATCCATGGTCGGTTCGAGCCAAAAACGCTGCGTGGCGTAGGTGTAAAAACGACGTTGCGCAGCAAAATAAGCGGGCATATTTTGCGTGGATAAACCTTGCGTATTGTATAAAAGTGACGGCGCTGTGAGCAGTTGATAAGCCCGCACGCTCGCATGAGCAAACAAATGCCATGTTGCCAACTGCCAAAATCCCAGTCCACATTCGAGAAATAATAAGCCTAGTTGCGCCGCCGTGGCATAAATCAGCGACGTTTTAATATCGGTTTGCGTTAATCCCACAATGTACCCATAACACGCCGTCAATGCGCCAATGGTCGCAACCAATCCAGCAATCAGCGGCGTTAATTCCAGCAAAGGGCGAATTAAAAATAACAGGTACACACCTGAGTGAATCATTATTGCACCGTAAAAAATGGCACTGGACGGTGTCGGGCCTTCCATCGCGCGGGTGAGCCAAGACGTAAACGGCAATTGGGCAGATTTCACTGCGGCGGCAACAACAAAACACAACGTAATCAGATTGAGTTTTTGTGTGGACAGTGACGCGACGAGCAGTGCAATTTCACGCCAATTCGTGTTACCTAGCCACAGCACACACAGTGCAAAACCAGCAACAAAGCCCGCATCCCCCACGCGGTTGGTAATAAAAACACGCGTAGCGTTTTGCGTGGCGTGTTGACGATTGTATAAATAGCCAATGAGCCAATAAGAACAAAGCCCCGCAATTTCCCATCCAACAAACGTCCCCAACATCGACGCGGATAACACCAGCATAAACATCGCAAACGCAAACAAACTCAACACAAAAAAGAAGCGATGAAAACCCGTTTCTCGATGTAAATAATTCACCGAAAACCGCATAACAATACACAATAAGAGGGCAAATAACGCCGCAAGCTGCACACTCAACCCCTGTGTCAAAAATCGCAACGTCACGTCCACCTCGCCAACACGCAGCCACTTTCCCACAATCACTTCGGTGGCATTTTGTTGCCAACTATCAAGACCTAACAGCCCAAGCGCCACAAGGCAAGACAAATTAAGTGCGCCATTGGCCACTTTTGCGGTGAAGGGTTCGCTTTTTTCACCCTCAATCACGCCAAAAAAATGCAAGCTCCCAATGCAAAGCGCCGCCATCAATGGGAAAAGCGGGATTAAAATAATCAAATTTTCCATTATCATAAAGTAGGCTGTGCGATGAGAACAGGTGAAAGAGGCTCGCTTTGAGCGTGATAATAATCAGGTGATGTTTCGTAAACAGGCAGGGGACGCTTTGTGGTATGTTCCTGTTGCTGCCAAGGCACAAATCCAACGCCACGCTCAAAGACAAATAGGGCCGCCGAATCGGGGTCTTTTGCGCTTAGGTGAACCCAGCCACCGCCAATGAGTTCAATGAGGCTTGGCTGACGTGCGTAGATTTTTTCTAATACCGCTGTTTTCGCTTCCACAATAATTTGCAAGCGCATTGCTTCATGAATTTCAATCATCTGTTTGGGTAGCCCTGTGCGTAAATCACTGCACGCCCCTTCCATCACGCCAAAACCGCCCGTAATGTTATGCGGTATTTTCGTACCACAACCAAAGCGTTCATTATTTACTGTGGAAAAATAATATTCCAAGTTAATGCCTGCGCCAACGGGGCCCACTGCAAGTAAAATGCCTTCTAATACATTGCCCTCAGGGTCTTGCGTGGGATCATAGGAAATCAAAAAAGCCCGTCTATCAAAAAAAGCACCTTGCGTGAGAGCACGACGCCCGACAATTGCACACGCATTGGTGGCATGGCCCAGTTCGGGACGCGCTTGTGAAAAATCGGCTGCTCGCGCTTGAATGTGCGCAAGTGCGCGTTGAGGCGTTGGATTTTTGGGCGCAGAAGCCAGGCGCCGGCAACGCTCGTGGGCGGACATGGCCTGCGCGTGAGCAAGTTGTGTTTTTAGACAAGCAAACGCGTCTATGCAGACGCTAGGCAATTGGGCAACATCATACCAATCAATGTCTTCGCTACAGGTATTGTGCTCTGCGCCAATAAACCAAGTATCCTCTGGAATAACAATACCACGCTGCAAAAGCAACGTCCGCACAGGTGGGCGATTGGCCATTGCGGCAAACAAACGTGCATTGGGCCCGCCATGTCGACCGCTGCAAGCCCCACAATCATAAGCAGCAAGATGCGGGTTATTTTGACTCATTGAGCCATGCCCCATCAACACAACGATAGGGGCAAATCCATACGTCAGTCCCGTATTGCGCAAAAATGCCGCCACCCGATCCGCTTGTTCTTCATCGGTAAACCCTATTCTGGTTTGCTGTGGGCTGGCTGGTACACTGTGATTGGGCGCGATAAAATGTAATTGCGTTGGGGGCGTAGGTGCTATTTTGTCTTGTAAAAAACGTAGCGCCTCATGTTGCGCTTTGGGCAAAACTGATTTGGCCACTAAATTCAACAGTGTCAATGGTGCGAGGACATCGATAAAGAAATATGATATGCCCAAGCGACGCCGTAAACTTTGGTGAAGTAATTGATTGACGGCGAGAAGTTGTTGTCGTCCGCGATGGTGTTGCGTAAGTATCGGCGACGCTTCTGTGCTTGCCACTTCATGCACATCATGCGCAGGCACCACAACCACAGGACACAGCGGTGTTAATGCGCTATCGTCTAGGCCTTTGTAGTTCATTGGAACGCCAAAAAAACCGGCTGCCCCAAGTGTTTCAATATGCGGCGCATACTCTTCTAAATGCCGGCGAATCCCTTCTTCTCTGTCGTCCATGCAGAAAATAATCTGCGCACTTGGACGCGTGTCTCGTTTATACCACCGCCCACGCAAATAATTGGCGGTAAGTCCCTCAAAAATACGCTCACGATAATGCCGTTCATACGCCACTAACCAAATTTTTTGACGCTCGGTCTGCGTAAATTCATCAAGCAACACCAGCATATCACGCAACTTTTGCGTAGAAAGCAAGGCAACATCCTCGCCATTGAGGCCAAGATGCTGACATAACCTAAATACGCGCCACGCCGTGGTATAAAGCGCGTCGGCGGACGCTTTTTTTTCGGCTAAAGGCGAATGTTGCCACGTCCAAATGGCATCAGATAGGTGTTGATAATGCGCTTTTAGATGTTTTTTATAACCCGACAACTGGACTAACGCTTGCGCTTGGCTTGATAAATACTCTGGCAATGCACCAGTGTGTAAANNCATGATAGCGCACATCAAATTCTGCGCTATTTTTAACAAAATAGGCTTGCAATTTATCGAGTCGCGCGTCTATATGCCAGGTGTCTTGACAAATTTTATCGAGCCAGAGTCTGTCGAGGGTTAAGCGAATGGCCAAAAAATCCGCCAGTTTGGGCATCACGTCATTGTTTGTTTGATAGGCGTTGTGATGTTCACGCCAATTGATCATGCCCGCCCAACCGGGTATTTCGAGCGCAAGACGTTGCAAATACAATGCCCAGCGCTCTTGTGGAATGTGATGCGCGGTCAGTTGAGCAATGATGGCATCAATGGCATTATCAGGCAGTTGGGCGATCACCGACTTTGCAGTGGGCAATTCACAGAGCGCGGCATTCACGTCATAGGTCAGCATGGCTCGCCATGCGCCATAGAGCCCTAATGCGTGACGCTCAGGCAGAGACCACACTGCAATCCCCTCATCTAGCGCACTGGCGCAAAGTCGAATGAGTAGCGGTTGTACTGACGCCAAGCAATCTACGCCGCTTAATTGTGCAATCAAGCCGCGCAATGTGTCTGTTTGACCTAGCGTGGCAAAACGTGTTGAGATTAAGTCACTCACTTCTGCAAGCCATGCCTCGCGCACACGGCACGTTTCATCGAGTTGATGCTGCGCTAACCATTCATCAAGTTGCGTAGTAGTTAAATTCGATAAATCTTCACTGTGCCAATGCGTATTGCTCAACATGAACTTTTCTAAAATTGCTTCCCACAACGCACCAATGACTTTCTCTGGTTTCGCGTCGCCGCGTAATAAACGCTCACGCATGGCGTGTGGCACATCTGTTTGTGGTGAGGTGAGCGCGTTGAGTGATTGGACTTGCCAAGCAAAATGCGCAGAGCAAATAGCAGAAAAATCAAACAACAGGGCAAGGCGATAGAGTGTTTTTCGGTAAACGGTTTGACTGGGCAGCTGACAAAAAATGTCATCACCGCGCCACATCGTTTGCTTGGCAAGGGCGGCAAAAATATCGGCATCATCAATACGCCCTTGGCAATAGAATGTGCGTGTGGTTTGCTCAGGCAAATAGCCCGAATTCCCCGTCAAAGCCTCAACTTGCGCCAGCGCTTCTTCAAAAGGCAAATGCTGAAAACCATGAATAGTATTGTGGTGAACAAAATTTAAAATGGGGCCTTGCGCGGGCAGAATGTGGTCAATATGCGCCAGTGCGCTCTCAATGATCTCACGAGGCGATGGCGCAGTTGAGTGAGAAGAATTGGGGTGAGAAGCCATATTTACTCCAAATTAACGCCATTAAATCAACGCGCTGAGTTGTAATTGAATGATTTTTGTCATGTGTGAGACAGTCATTGACGATAATTCGATAAGCGGTGCAGGAAAAATACCAAGCATGAGAATGCCTAGCACCAAAACACCTGCAGCAACGAGTTCATGATGCTGTAAATCCGTCACTTTTTCCATCGCTGGCTGGCTGGTGCCAGTAAACAATAAGCCGATGGTTCGCATACAATATGCCGCGCTAATTAGCACGCTCAAGCTAAAGAAAACCATCCACGCCCCCCACTGTTCAATGCCACCAAGTAAAGCGTGCAATTCTGCAATAAAGCCTACCGTACCAGGTAAACCCATCGCAGCCAGTAGTGCGCAGGTGGTTAGCAACGTAAAACGCGGCGTGATTTTTATAAGAGCGCTGTAATCTTGAATGTTGCGCGTGTGCGTGCGTTCATAGAGTAATCCAACAAGTAAAAACAGTGCGCCAGCAATAAAGCCGTGTGCGCTCATCTGCAAAACCGCGCCCATCAATCCCGCTTCATTTAAACAGGCAATGCCCAGCAACACTACGCCCAAATGGCTCACTGAGGAATACGCCACCATCGCTTTTAAATCGCTTTGTCGCCATGCCAGCAGTCCACCGTAAATCATGCCAAATAAGGCCAACATCATCAACAGTGGCTGCAAGGCTTGCGCGGCCTGTGGCAACATCACCACCGCGCGAATGAGACCGTACGCGCCCATTTTGAGTAAAATACCCGACAATAAAATGCTCACCGGACTTGGCGCTTCAACGTGCGCAAGGGGGAGCCAGCCATGCAATGGGAAAATGGGCATTTTGACCCCAAAGCCAATTAAAAAACCCAGTAATACCCAAATTTGTTGCATTTTTGGCATCTTTTCTGACACCGCCGACATCGCCTGCATGAGCGAAACGTGTTCGGGCACATATTCATACGCGGCAATCAAACTCACCAACATGAAAATAGAACCGCCCATCGTATACAATACAAAATTCAAACTCGCGCTGTGACGCCGTTTACCGCCCCATCGGTTAATCAAAAAAAACAAGGGAATGAGCGTGACTTCCCAGAAGATATAAAAAATTGCCCAATCTTGTGCAAGAAATACACCCAGCATACCAAATTCGAGTAACAGCAAACAAATATGATAACTTTTGACACGCTCCTCAATCGTGCGTGAAGCCAGTACCGCAACGCAAGTGAGTAGCGTAGCCAGTGTTACCATCGGCAGCGAAAGTCCATCGACGCCCAGCGCATAACTGCTCCCAAATTTGGGATTTAAGGGAAAGTATTCGCTAAATTGCA
>DPKY01000004.1:7411-11011 GCA_003542275.1 Methylococcaceae bacterium
GCGAAGTAGCTGAGGGTATTCACGCGGAATGAGTGTCAAGATCAAGACACCCAAAGGTGGTGTCCAAAGAAGAGCACTTAAAATCATCATAAAAGGTTGGGCCGTTTTCAGAAGGCATGGGGCGCTATTGAAAAAACGCTATATAAAATCAACCTAAGATTGTATATTAAATTACTCTGAATTGAAAAAACTAAATTCACAACATATTACATCCTAAAATAACAGCAAGAACACAGAGAAAAGTTATGATTATAGTGACGGGCGGTGCGGGATTTATCGGCAGTAATCTCATTCACACCCTCAATGCGCAAGGACACAGCGATATTTTATTGGTTGATGATTTAACCAATGGACACAAAATGCACAATATTGCTGATTTAACCATTGCCGATTACATGGATAAACGCGATTTTCTTGCCAGTTTAGCCAACGCGAATTTTTTGCCCCACGTCAGTGCCGTATTTCATCAAGGTGCTTGTTCAGCCACAACAGAGTGGAATGGGCAGTATGTCATGGAAAATAACTACGCGTATTCCAAGCAAGTGTTTCATTGGTGTCAGCAAAGAAAAACGCCCTTTATTTATGCGTCATCTGCCTCGGTGTATGGCATGGGAAAACAGGGCTTTTGCGTTGACCGCGCGTGTGAAAAACCCATCAATATGTACGCGTACTCTAAGTTTCAGTTTGACCAATATGTGCGCCAACACTTGCCACAGTCCTCGAGTCAAATTGTTGGTCTGCGCTATTTCAATGTTTATGGGCCGCGTGAACAGCATAAAGGCAGCATGAGTAGCACTGCGTATCATTTCAACACGCAATTGCAGCAATCAGGTCAAGTGAAACTGTTTGCTGGGTGTGATGGTTATGTAGATGGTCAGCAAGAAAGAGATTTTGTCTACGTCAATGACGTTGTTGCGATCAATTTATGGTTTTTAGAGCATCCTCATTGCAGTGGCATTTTTAATGTTGGCACAGGGCAAGCCCAAACATTTAATGCCATGGCGCAAGCGGTGATTGATTGGCATGGTCGAGGGGAGATAACCTACATTCCCTTCCCCGAACAGTTGCGCGGGGCTTATCAAAGCTACACGCAAGCCGATTTATCGACGCTACGCGCCGTGGGGTGCCATCATGAATTTTTAGATGTGAAGGCTGGCGTGAAAGATTACTTAGATAGGCTAAATCATCATGCTTGAGCAGCTCAATGATTTACTGCCGCAAACGCAATGTGGCCAGTGTGGCTTTAAAGGTTGCAAGCCCTATGCCCAAGCAATGCTTGCAGGCGAAGCGGATATCAATCAATGCCCACCGGGAGGCGATTTAGGTGTGGAGAAAATTGCACATTTCCTTGGCGTCAGCGCCAAACCCCTCAATACGCAATTTGGTGAGCATAAGCCTAAAAGTGTTGCGCTTATTGATGAAGAAACGTGTATTGGTTGCGTGAAGTGTATTGCCGCCTGTCCAGTGGACGCGATTGTTGGCGCAGCAAAATTCATGCACACCGTCATCGCGTCAGCGTGCACCGGTTGCGCGTTATGCCTTGTTGCTTGCCCAATAGACTGCATTACTCTGCACCCGCTCGCAACGCCTGACTCTGCGCCAACCAGTCTATACGCTAAGCAATGCTACGAGGCCAAATTGCAACGCAAAGAAAAAGAAGCGCAAGAAAAAGCCGAGCGTCTACGCCGTCAAAAAGCGCGTTTGAATGGAATGGAAATACGTTAGGGAATGTATCCAAAAGCATTTATTTTCTCAAAAAACAATCGAGCATACTCTTTTTTTATCTTTCATTTTTAATACGTTGAAATTTTCCGCTGCTGTCGTTAGTTGGTCACACATTTGCTTTAAATTATTGGAGTGAGCGTGCCATTTTTACGCCGAAGGCAATGTGAGCTTATACAATATCGGCAATATCGACTAAAATAACACACAGTCCAACATCTTCTTCAAATACGGTAAAGATTATGTCATTTAGAAAGTTTGAAACCAGTAAACCTTGTGCCACAATCACCACGTTGCCTAAACTTGGCATGGATGAACAACACATCGAAGCAGACTTTAAACGCTACTATAGCCATCGTCTAGGACGTGATGAAAGCTGCCGCTCACCCTATTATGCTTACGAAGCGCTATCACTTGCTATCAGTGATCGCCTTGTTGAGCGCTGGAAGCGAACCTATACCACTTATAAAAACAAAGACAGTCGTCGTGCTTATTACTTGTCGATGGAGTTTCTCATGGGGCGAGCGCTTAGCAATGCTATGCTCAATTTAGGTCTTGATGACGTCGTTGCAAAAGCGATGTACGATTTAGGTCTTGATATTGAAGAACTCATTGATAGCGAAGCTGATGCGGGACTGGGGAATGGCGGTCTTGGCCGTTTAGCGGCGTGTTTTATTGACAGTTGCGCCACATTACAACTGCCCGTTACCGGTTATGGTCTGCGTTATGAATATGGGATGTTCACGCAAGCCATTGTTGACGGCGAGCAAGTCGAAAAACCCGATCATTGGTTACGCAATGGAAATGTCTGGGAAATCAAGCGCTCAGAATATGTGCAGCGCGTGAAATTTGGCGGGCATACGCAAACCCATATTGATGAAAAAGGACATAAACGCGTCTGTTGGGTGGACACACACGATATTCTCGCTATTCCCTATGATACGCCCGTTCCCGGTTATCAAAATGGTACCGTGAACACGCTACGTTTATGGCGTGCGGCGGCGACCGAAGAATTTGATTTGCAAGAATTTAATGCCGGTGATTACGCAGAATCGGTTGCTTCAAAAAACACCTCTGAAAATATCACCATGGTGCTCTACCCTAATGACGCGAATGAAAACGGTAAAGCCCTGCGTTTAAAGCAACAATATCTGCTTGCATCGGCCAGTCTGCAAGATGCGGTCGCCACGTGGGTTGGGCGACATGGGCCTCACTTCACCCATTTTGCGGCTAAAAACTGTTTTCAACTCAATGATACACATCCAAGTATTTCGGTGGCAGAGCTCATGCGGCTATTTATTGACGTCTATGGCCTGTCTTGGAAAGAAGCGTGGGATATTACCAGCCAAACCATGGCTTACACCAATCATACCCTGCTGCCCGAAGCGCTTGAGCGTTGGAGTGTGGATTTATTGAAAGAATTGCTGCCGCGCTTGATGGAAATTATTTTTGAAATTAACGCACATTTTCTCGCGCAAGTGTCTGCTCGCTGGCCGGGCGATACGCAGCGCCTCACGCGGATGTCCATCATTGAAGAAGGTCACGGACAATATGTGAGAATGGCTTATTTAGCCATTGTTGGCAGTTACTCAGTGAATGGCGTAGCCGCGTTGCACTCAAAATTATTACAACAAGGGTTGTTTAGTGATTTCTACGCGCTTTGGCCTGAAAAATTTAATAATAAAACCAACGGCGTCACGCCACGTCGCTGGCTAGCGGCTTGTAATCCTGAATTAGCCAGTTTGATTACTGAAACCATTGGGCCAGATTGGATCTCTGATTTATCTCAACTGCAAAAATTAGCCCCTTATGCAGACAATAAAAAATTTCGTGAACGCTGGTACGCACTCAAGCAACAGGCGAAACAGCGGTTAATTG
>DPKY01000068.1 GCA_003542275.1 Methylococcaceae bacterium
GGCGCAGGCGCTTCGATGTGCCCTAACGCATTCGCTTTTTGCTCACGCAATAGGCGTAGACGGGTTTCTCTTAAAGCGCGTTGACGCTCCAATTCGTTTTTAATGCGTTCGATGGTAATGTCTTCTTTTGCGGCTTTTTCTTGCTCTTTTTTGCGGCGCTCTTGTGCTTCTTGTTCTTGACGGGCTTGTTTTTCCGTTGCTTTTTTGCGTAGTCGCTCACGTTCGGCTTGCTCTTGCTTGTAGACTTGCTCTTCTTTGAGTTGCTCTTGTGCAAAACGGTAATTCTCAAGCATGAGCCAATTATCAAAATCCAGTTGTAATTGCTGGAGAAATGCGATGATTTGCTGTGTATTGGCAACGCATTCAAGGCGACTGAGCGGCGTGTTTTCGTCCTCAGCACTTTCGTTTTCGTGATGCTCGGGGGACTGTTCTACTTGATGAAAACGCGCGTATTCTTCATCGCTCACGGAGTCAAGTTGCGTCAGCGTGTCTTGCTCGCGCGTAAGGTGATCGGCAAGCTCTTGTGCAATGCGTTGATACACCTCGTTCCAATCACAAAAAAACGCCACTTCATTCCAATTTGCCCAGCGCTCAATACGTGGCAAATAACGACAAATAATCGTATGTTCTTGAAAAACGCGTTTATGCAATTCAGTGATAAATTGCGAGCGCAACGCGCTGGAGTTAAAGATATTATTTTTACGCGTAAAAATCCGGTAACGATCTTCACTTGAGGCTTCTTTGAGAAAAAACAGGCCTTGTAGCAAATCTAGCTGTACATGACGCAGCGACTCTTGGCGTAGGTCTTCGGGCAGTTGTAAAAAGTGGAGAATGCTACGATTCAAATTTTCACGTTTATCGTTGATAAAAAACGTCTGGCGCTCAATTTGCTTGAGGAGAAGCGTATCCTCTGAGGGAACAAAGGGGCCTGGGCCGTACATCATGCGCCACGCGTCTTGTTTTTCGGCTAATTGACGCTTGAGTTGGCGATAATGTTGTTCTATTTTGCTAAATTCTTGCTTGTAGAAATCATAATCTGCCGTGAAATAGTAACGCGCCAAATTACGTTCCGCAATGTAAAAACCATGCTCAGCTGCCGCAATTTCATTGAGCTGATCAAAATGTAATTGACAATACTCTGCGCCGTTTCTAAATCGCGTAGCCGATTTATCGCAAAAGTTAATTGAACAATAGGACATGAGTTTTTTCCATCTGTTTTAAAATTGAGAAGCATTGAGATTGAATAGCATAACAATTCACGCGTCAATGCGCCAATGTCGCGCACATTTTAATTGATTTTTCAAACGTATCGCTATCAAAAATGACGCCTGTGCCGCGTAAACCACAGTAACCCTCTGGATTTTTAGCCAGATATTGTTGATGATACGCTTCAGCAAAATAAAATTCCGGTGCGGGCTTAATTTGGGTTGTTATCGACAAAGAATGCTTTTTTGATAATTCTTCTTGATAATAATTTTTTGCTGCCACAGCAAGTGTTTGTTGCGCTTCATTAAAGGTATAAATTCCCGAGCGATATTGGGTGCCAACATCATTGCCTTGGCGCATTCCTTGAGTGGGGTCGTGGGATTCAAAAAAGACTTTTAAAAGTTGCGTGAGTGTGATTATCTCGGGATCAAAAACAATGTGCACCGCTTCGGCGTGTTGCGTAAGCCCCGTGCAAACGTCTTTGTAGCTGGGGTTTTGCGTGACGCCATCAATATAGCCCACCGCCGTGCTATACACGCCGTTTTGTTGCCAAAATCGTCTTTCTGCTCCCCAAAAACAGCCCAGCGCAAAAACAATACGCGCTAGAGAGGGAGGGAAGGGCGGAAACAGCGGGTGTTGGTTGACAAAATGTGTGATTTCCATCAGTGTTGACTCCTGTTTTTTAGTGTCATAAAAAAACATTGCAGAGGCTTCTTCAAGCACTTTAAGAAAATAGCACAAGCTGTCATTGGCGTATACAAAAAATGATAGGTGAAAAAAAGCCTCATTTCTGAGGCAATCAGGTAGGAGGTACCTTGATTTTATTTAATACATATATCATGCCAAGTTTGATTTTTTATTCAATCATATAGCCCATACCATAAACGGACTGAATAATGTCTTTTTTGCCGCTGACTTTTTGCAATTTTTGGCGCAAATTTTTGATATGTGTATCAACGGTACGGTCTGAAATATCGCGCTCATCTTCGTGCAGTACATCCAGTAAATTGGCGCGTGAGTATACTTTACCGCGTTTGTCGAGTAGCGTGGATAAAAGACGAAATTCACTTAATGTAAGTTCCAGCAATATGCCCTCATAGTGCGCATGGCATTTCATTTTGTCTAAACTAAATCCTGACACACGAGGCAATTCAGGGGAAAAATTCTGTAAACGCCGAAAAATGGCTTTAATACGCGCGACGACTTCTTTTGCACTATAAGGCTTACAAATATAATCATCCGCGCCAATTTCTAGGCCTTTGAGCCGATCTGTTTCGGCCACTCTGGCAGTGAGTAAAAAAAGCGGGACGGTGGAGAATTCACGGATTTCTTTGCACAAACTCATGCCGTCGCGTTTGGGTAGCATAATATCCATCAAAATTAAATCCGGTGCATAGTGCTTCACCCAGCTAATGACGTTATCACCGTCAGCAATAATATGACTCTCAAACCCATCGTATGCGAGGTAATCGGCGAGTAATTGCGCTAATTTAGGCTCGTCTTCAACGATGAGAATTTTTTTATTTTGCATAAATGATGTGTTTTAAAAATCAAAATGTGGGCAATTCTACCACGATGCGAATACCGCCCAGTTCACTGGTTTGCGCGTGAATTTTACCGTTGTGGGCTTTGACAATATTTTGACAAATCGCCAGCCCAAGCCCTGCGCCGCCTGTTTGGCGTTGCCGTGATTTGTCGACACGGTGAAAGCGCTCAAAGAGATGAGGTAATTCATCAAAATGGACGCTCGGTGCGCTGTCCTCTATATAGACAATAATGCGCTCTGTTGTGTGCAGTAGCGTGACGCGACAGAGACCGTGGTCGTGCGTATAGCGGTAGCTGTTTTCAAGCAAATTCGAAAATAATTGTACAAGGCGCATTGCGTCACCGTTGACGGTGGCTTGGTGCGCGTTAGTGTCAAAGCTCAAGGTGATGTGTCGACTCGCAAAGCGATTTTGAAAACTCACAATTAACATTTTGAAATGCCCAATCAATTCAACGGCATGAAATTGGTAATCGAGCGCCCCCAAATCAGAGAGAGAGAGCTGATATAAATCATCAACAAGGCGCGTGAGTGAGAGCACTTCTTGTTCGAGCGATTGCAATCGCTCTGGCGTCGTGGGGCGCACACCGTCCACTAAGGCTTCAATTTCACCGCGCAATACAGCAAGGGGGGTGCGCAACTCATGAGAAATATCAGCAAGCCATTGCTGGCGGGCTTGCTCGCTTTGTGCGAGGGCACGACTGAGGATGTTAAAATCTTTTGAGAGGGTAGCGAGTTCATCATGGCTTTTTTTAGCAAGTGGAATTTGCACTGAAAAGTTTCCACTCGCCAGCAAGCGCATCCCTGCTGTGATATGTTGAAGCGGCGATAAAATTTGCCGCGCCATCAAAAAAGCCAAAAAAAGCGAGAGCAATAACGCAAACGCCATAATCCATAAATACCCTTGTAGCTGACTTTCCATAAAATGCACGAGGAGCAAATCCGTAATCAACGGATTGGGCTTGACAATTAAATAACCAATCGTGTCTGTCTTACCTTTATCATTTGGCGTTGCTTTCGCTGAGATCGGTAATTTATATTCGGTGGAAAAGTAGAACGCATTAGCCGTCACGGGGGCGCCGACGATGTATACATTATTTTGGTCAACAACGGAAATGCGTGCCATGTCAATCCATGTCGCATCCGTTGACAGCGGCGTTTGAATGGGCTGCGTGGAAACGGGATTTTTGGCTAATGAGGAATGGGCTACCCACGCTGACCATGCGTTGTCTTCGCGTAGCGGCTCCCAGCTTTTTTGTTTGTCAAAAAAATCACTGAGTTCTAGGGCGAACGGTTCGAGTTTTTGAAGCTCTATTTTTTGAAGATAAGCCGTTAAGCCTTGTTTAAAATTGAAATGTACGGCGACAATGACGAGACTGAGAAGGAGTAACATCATGGAAAAAAAAAGGAGGAACAGTTTTTCAAACAATTTGAATGTCATTTTTTTAACTGTTCCCCAAGCGATGTCCCCAAGGAGGTAATTTCTAAACTGAGGCAGAGTCTACGCGCAAATTGTGAAGAAATTATGGAGAACATACGATTTTATTTTTTTATTTTGCGCTGCGTTTTTTATGCGCAAAAGGATTTGACGAGCGCGAGTAAATCAAGCGGGCTAATGGGCTTGACTTGATAGCTGTCGGCGCCTGCTTGCATACCGCGTGCAATATCGCTGGGTTGCCCTTTTGCGGACATTAAAATGACCGGGCAAGGGTGCGTGCTGTGTTTAATTTGCTGACATAAACTCAGTCCATCTATCTCACCAGGCATCATCACATCAGATAACACCACATGAGGGCGGGACGCTTGAAAATATTGCCAGCCTTCTTGGCCTGTTGTGGCTTCTTGTATGTCAAATCTGGGGTCTTCTGCAAAAGTAAAGCTGATTAAGTCACGCACAAAATCATTATCGTCTACAACGAGTAGTTTTATTTTTTGAGCTGTCATCGTGTCTTGCTTAATGATTCAAATTTGCCAGGGGTTTCAGTATGTCCTAATGAGGAATACTGGTGAAATCGTCAATAATCTCATCACAATAGCGTGTGTGAATATCCAAAACGTCGTCCCAGGCTTTAAAAAACGCCGTGACGCAGTTGGGGTCAAAATGACTACCACTGTGCGCAATTAAAAATTGCGCCGCATCTTCAATTGTCCATGCGGCTTTATAGGGGCGCGGGGAAGTGAGTGCATCAAACACATCCCCCACGGCAACAATGCGCCCGTGAAGGGGAATGTCCTCACCTTTGAGGCCATGGGGATAGCCTGTACCATCAAATTTTTCATGATGGGTGAGCGCCATGGTGGCCGCCATTGAAATGAGCGAGGAGTGACTATTAGCTAAAATTGTGTAGCCATTGAGTGCGTGTTCTTTCATAACGGCAAATTCATCGTCATTGAGCTTGCCAGGTTTGAGCAAAATGGCGTCAGGAATGGCGATTTTACCAATATCGTGCATGGGTGCTGCTTCTAAAATGAGCATCTGTTCATTTTCACACAGCCCCAGCTCACGGGCAATCAAGTGTGAATAATTGGCCATACGCACCAAATGGTACCCCGTTTCTGGGTCACGGTGCTCGGCGGCGCGAGAAAGACGTAAAATCATTTCTTTTTCACGCTCTCGAATTTCTTGTGTGGCTTTTTCAACTTCTGTTGCCAGCCAGGCCGCGCGGTCTGAAATAATGCGTTCACTTTCATGCAAGGCCAATAAATTACGCACTCTCACCAGCAGTTCAGATTTATCAACCGGTTTGCTGATAAAATCATACGCACCCAACTCAAGTGCTTGCTGACGCACGTCTTTTTCGGTCGTCACCATGATAAAAGGGATGATATGCGGATGAAAAATAGCTTTTAACTTAGCAATAAAAGTCAATCCATCCATTGAAGGCATGGCATTATCGAGCAAAATAATATCTGGCCAATTCGCATGGCACCACTCAAAAGCGTCTTCGGTTTTATCAAAGCACGTGAATTTTAGACCTTTTATTTCTTTGAGTAGATGTCGATACAAAATTAAATTAGCCATATTGCTATCTAAAATCAATACGTTATACATAGTTAAAGTCTCGCTGTTTTCCTCAATTGGCATTATATTGCGTTTTTAGATAGGTATCCACTTGTGCTTTATCGACGCTAAAGAGCAGTCGAAATATCGTACCTTTACCGAGAATAGAATTGACGACAATATGGCCACTCGTATTGTGCACAATGCCGCTAATCACAGATAAACCAAGGCCCGTGCCAGAATCAACACTTTTTGTTGTAAAGAAAGGATCAAACATTCGATGGACAATTTTGGGATCAATGCCACAACCGTTGTCAGTAACTCGAATTTCGACAAAATCGCCTTGAATTTTTTTAGAGCAACAACTGCAAGAAAGCCCTTTTAAGCCAATGTTGATAGTNNGAATCGGTTTCATCAATTGCCAGGTCAATTTTTTGCGGCGTTTCAAGTAAATGAATTTCAAAGATAATACTTTTTGCAATGGCCGCGCGGAGCATTGACACGTTATTGGTGAGTGATTGATGCAAATCGTCGACGGGATTTTCAATTTTTTGCGACCCATCGCGGCGGCAATAAGTCAGCATTTTTTGAATTAAGTCTTTTGCCCGCGCCGCTGCACGGCGCATTTGCTCTACGTTTGAGAAAACTTCTGTCTGGATGTGCGCTTGATGCGTGTCAGCGCCATTGAGGTCTTCAGCGGCAAAATGCGTTAAATCGAGGTAACCATAAATACAACCCAAGATATTATTAAAATCATGCG
>DPKY01000122.1 GCA_003542275.1 Methylococcaceae bacterium
ATATTGGCGTACGCATCGACATTGGTCGCGCAAGGGGTATCTTTAGATAAGACAATTAGATAAGACAGCCCCCCCACCGCGTCTAAATCACCAAGGGATTTTAGAGACTCCGATAGGGTAATAATATCAAAGGGAATTTGCTGCTCGGCTAATTGTGAAATGGCGCGAAAAATTAATTTATGCGACCGCAGATAAAAATCCCCTTCAGACAATTTATCCGCCACCGCATCCCAAGCACTGTTGTCAATAATGAGCGATCCTAAAACAGACTGCTCTGCATGAATAGAGTTGGGTGGGGTTTTTAAACCATCAAGCGCGGGGTCGCGTTCAATAAAATAACTCTCTGGCATCGTTACTCAGTTTTATTAACTCAATCAATACAGCGAAAAAAAGCGTGGTTTCATTGACAAACCACGCTTCGTTGTTTTTATTTATTATTTTTATTTTTTGAAAAATTCGGGGGAGAGTGTAGCAGAATTTTCTGTATGACACTACATTGACATTTCCGCAAAATATCGCAGCTTATTTTTGCATTGACCTTGTTTTTTCACTTTGCTGTCCACATAATCAGCCGTGTGCAAACGCACATTTATCTTCTAAAACAATAGTCATTTTGGAGCGTACACCATGGCAGTTTCATTAAGTAAAGGCGGTAATGTTAATTTAAGCAAAGAAACCCCAAACCTCAATAAATTGGTCGTGGGCCTGGGGTGGGATGCACGTGCCACCGATGGCGCGGCATTTGATTTGGACAGCAATGCGTTTTTGGTCAAAACAGATGGAAAAGTGCGCAATGATAGCGATTTTTGTTTTTACAACAATAAAACTGTCGCGGGCGGCGCTGTCATTCATACCGGTGACAATACCACAGGCGCGGGCGATGGCGACGACGAAACCCTTAAAGTAGACCTCTCAAAAGTGCCTGCTGATATTGATAAAATTGTATTTTGCGTGACCATTCACGAGGGTGAAACACGCAAGCAAAACTTTGGGCAAGTGCGCAATGCGTATATCCGTGTTGTGAACGAAGAAGGGGGCGCTGAACTTGCGCGTTATGATTTGAGTGAAGATGCCTCTGTTGAAACAGCGATGATTTTTGGTGAACTCTATCGCCACAGTGGCGACTGGAAATTCCGCGCTGTGGGTCAAGGTTTTGCGGGCGGTTTAGCGCCGCTTGCTGTTTCATTTGGCGTGAACGTTTAGGACTGGATTATGGCGATCAATCTTGAAAAAGGACAAAAAATTTCACTGGCCAAAGAATCGGGTACAACGCTCACAAAAGTGATTATGGGACTGGGCTGGGATGCAAAGCAAGCAGAAAAAAAAGGCGGGCTGTTAGGTAATTTATTTGGTGGCGCCGGTGAGGTAGACATTGATTTAGATGCCTCCTGTATTTTGTTTGCTGGTGAAAAGCCCGTTGATGCCGTGTATTTTGGCCAACTCAAAAGCAAAGATGGCAGTATTCTTCACACAGGCGACAACCGCACTGGCGCGGGAGAAGGTGATGATGAACAAATTATTGTCGATTTAACGCGTGTGCCTGACAGCGTGACCGCGTTGGTGTTTACCGTCAATTCGTTTACAGGGCAAACATTTGATGCCGTAGCAAATGCGTATTGCCGGTTGATAAACGGTGAAAATCAAAGCGAAGTAGCACGTTATACACTCACCTCGCAAGGAGCGCACACCGCGCAGATTATGGCAAAAGTTTACCGCCATAATGGCGAATGGAAAATGCACGCCATTGGTGAAAACGGTCATGGCCGCACGATTAGTGATTTGTTTACTCAAATTTCCCCGTATTTATAAGCGGCAGTCACGATGAAAAAAATTGCACTATTACTCTGTTTTCTATTTGCTGGCCTAAGCACGAGTGCTTATAGCGAAGAAATTGGCGACGTCTCCACCGTTTTTAATCTACTCAGCCCAAATAGCAAAATTGTTATCGAAGCCTTTGATGACCCCGATGTCCCAGGTGTGACTTGTCATGTCTCAAAAGCCAAAACCGGCGGCCTTAAAGGGGCGGTGGGGTTAGCTGAAGACCCTTCTGAAGCCTCGATTGCTTGTCGACAAGTTGGCCCCATTGATACGTCTAGCGTCGCAAAATTAAAGAACGGAGACATTGTGTTCAAAGAAAGCCGTTCACTGATTTTCAAGACGTTGCAGGTGGTTCGTTTCTTGGATAAAAAACGTAATGTACTGATTTACTTAGTGTACAGTGACAAATTGATTGATGGCTCACCTAAAAACTCCATTTCCACTGTTCCCATGATGAAGTGGAACTAAACACATCGCTCCGATAACTTAAGCGGTGACTTAAGCCCTCACCGCTTATTCTACACTTCACGATAATACCTCGCCTATTTTTGCGCCCCTGCCGTATCAAATACCGTCATCGATAAATGCTAATGGACGCGCAAATAGCCGCCATGCCAAACCCTTGTTGCACAGAGTATTTTTATACACCAATAATTATGCTATTCTACTCGGTGACTTATTTTAATCATAGCCGACGATGTAGAAGATCGGCTTTCCCTATAAATGGACGCCTGATAGCGAGTGGACATGACAGAATCAAATCAAGCAACAATTCAAGCCATTTTAACTGAATTAAAAGATAAAAAAGGCGCTTTACTGCCCATTTTGCACGCTGTGCAAAATGCGCTCAGTTATATCCCCCCTGAAAGCATTCCCGAGATTGCGCAAGCCCTCAATCTCTCACGCGCAGAGGTGCATGGCGTCATTAGCTTTTACCATTATTTCCGTGATACGCCCGCTGGCAAACACACCGTGCGAGTTTGTCGCGCAGAGTCGTGTCTTGCAATGGACGGTCGCGCGTTAGAAACGCACGTTAAAGAAACATTGGGCGTAGAGTATCACGAAACCACGCCCGATGGGCTTTTTTCACTTGAAGCGGTTTACTGCCTTGGCAACTGTGCGTGCTCACCGGCGGTGCAAATTGATAACGACGTTCACGGTCGCGTGTCTCCCCAAGGATTTGATGAAATTATTGCTGAATTAGGAGCATCTGTATGAGTATCACTGTTTATGTCCCCTGCGACTCAAGTGCCGTGTCACTAGGTGCTAACCGTGTTGCTAACGCCATCACCCAAGAAGCACAAAAACGTGGCATTGACATTCATCTCGTACGCAATGGTTCGCGCGGTATGTACTGGCTTGAGCCGATGGTGGAAGTGGCAACCAGCAACGGACGCATCGCTTTTGGCCCCGTGCAAACCAGTGATGTTGCCAGTTTATTTGACGCTGACTTTCTTCACGGCGGCGAGCACACCCTCTCTTTAGGACTCACAGAAGCCCTGCCCTATTTTCAAAAACAGCAACGCCTGACGTTTGCACGTGTTGGCATTACTGATCCGGTGAGTGTGGAAGATTACATCGCCCATGAAGGCTACCGTGGCCTCAAAAACGCACTAGCATTAAGCCAGGCCGACGTAGTCAAACACGTTACCGATTCAGGTTTGCGTGGTCGTGGTGGCGCGGCGTTTCCAACAGGTATTAAATGGAACACCGTTCTCAACACGCCCGCCGAGCAAAAATATATTATCTGCAACGCCGATGAGGGGGATTCTGGCACATTCTCTGACCGGATGATTATGGAAGGCGACCCCCTAGTTTTAATCGAAGGGATGACCATTGCCGGTTTAGCCGTAGGCGCAACGCAAGGTTATATTTACCTGCGCATTGAATACCCTCATGCGTATGACATTTTAAATACCGCCATCGCTAACGCTTACGCGTTGGGATACCTTGGTGACAACATTCAAGGCAGTGGCCGTGGATTTCATTTAGAAGTTCGTCAAGGCGCGGGCGCTTACGTTTGCGGTGAAGAAACTTCACTCATGGAAAGCCTCGAAGGCAAACGTGGGCTTGTGCGTTTCAAACCCCCACTGCCAGCCATTAGCGGCTTGTTTGGTCAACCGACAGTGGTCAACAATGTCATTTCACTGGCCTCTGTGCCCATTATTTTAGATAAAGGCGGTGAATTTTACCGTGACTTTGGTATGGGACGCTCTCGCGGTACGCTCCCCTTGCAGCTCGCTGGAAATTTAAAGTACCCTGGTCTTGTAGAATTAGCGTTTGGCGCCACCTTGCGTGAGGTACTCTATGATTTTGGGGGCGGTAGTGCAACAGGTCGCCCCATTCGCTCTGTGCAAGTAGGTGGGCCGTTGGGTGCTTACCTGCCCGAATCGCAATTTGATACGCCACTGGATTATGAAGCGTTCACGGAAATTTGGGCCGTACTGGGGCATGGTGGCATTGTCGCCTTTGATGACAGCGTCGATATGGCTGAAATGGCAAAGTACAGCATGGAATTTTGTGCAGAAGAATCCTGTGGAAAATGTACACCCTGTCGTATTGGGTCAACACGCGGTTATGAAGTGATGACCGAAGTGGTCAACAAGCGTAATTTAGATAAAAACATTCCGCTTCTTCGTTCATTGTGCGACACAATGCTCAATGGTTCGCTGTGCGCACTGGGCGGCATGACACCTTATCCGGTGTTGAGTGCATTAAATCATTTCCCAGAAGACTTTGGTGTTTCCGCTGAACACCGCGCCGCTTAACGAAGACTAAAGGATACTTAAGACATGAGCATTGATAAAGACAAAGATTACGGTACGCCGGTGAGCACCTCAACGGAGATGGTCAATTTAGAAATTGACGGTTTTAAAGTCACCGCGCCCGCAGGCACGTCAGTTATGCGTGCGGCGGCCAGCATTGGCATTGAGATTCCAAAACTGTGTGCCACAGACAGTGTTGAGCCCTTTGGCTCATGCCGCCTTTGTGTTGTGCAAGTTGAAGGGGGACGCGGTTTACCTGCTTCTTGTACCACGCCTATTTGGGAAGGCATGAAAGTCATCACGCAAAATCAAAAATTAGCGGACGTGCGTCGCGGCGTGATGGAGCTGTATATTTCAGACCATCCGCTGGATTGCTTGACCTGCTCTGCAAACGGCGATTGTGAATTGCAAGATATGGCCGGCGCAGTTGGTTTGCGCGAAGTGCGCTACACGCCGGTTGAAACGCATTTGGGCGCAACCAAAGACACCAGTAATCCTTATTTCACCTTCGATCCGAGTAAGTGTATTGTCTGCTCACGTTGCGTACGCGCTTGTGAAGAAACGCAAGGTACTTTTGCACTCACCATTGATGGCAGAGGTTTTGATTCAAAAGTCTCTCCAGGTCAAAACGAAGATTTTTTAAGCTCTGAATGCGTCTCGTGCGGGGCTTGCGTGCAGGCTTGCCCAACGGCGACATTGATGGAAAAAAGCGTCATTGAAAACGGCCAGCCCGAACACGCCATTGTCACCACGTGTGCTTATTGCGGTGTGGGGTGTTCTTTCCGTGCAGAAATGAAAGGCGAGCAAATCATTCGCATGGTACCCCATAAAGACGGAAAAGCCAATCATGGGCACTCTTGTGTGAAAGGACGTTTTGCCTTTGGTTATGCTACCCATAAAGACCGTATTACCAAGCCAATGATTCGTGCAAGTATCCAAGACCCTTGGAAAGAAGTCAGCTGGGAAGAAGCCATCAATCACGCCGCTTCTGAGATGAAACGCATACAAGCAAAATACGGCAAAGATTCGGTTGGTGGCGCGACGTCGTCACGTTGTACAAACGAAGAAGCTTACTTAGTACAAAAACTCATTCGTGCCGCGTTTGGTAACAATAACGTAGACACCTGTGCACGCGTTTGCCATTCGCCCACCGGTTATGGTTTAAAACAAACACTAGGTGAATCATCGGGTACGCAGGATTTTGACTCGGTGATGAAAACCGATGTCGTGGTGGTCGTCGGTGCAAACCCTACTGATGGACACCCTGTATTTGGTGCCATGATGAAAAAGCGTTTGCGTCAAGGTGCAAAATTGATTGTCATTGACCCACGCAACATCGATTTGGTGAAATCACCACATATTCAATCTGATTATCACTTGAAATTGCGTCCAGGTACCAATGTTGCGGTCATCAATGCGCTCGCGCACGTTGTCGTGGCAGAAGGCCTGGTTGATGAAGCTTTTGTGAATGCACGTTGTGACATGACATCGTTTAACAAATGGCGGGCGTTTATTGCTGACACACGCCATTCGCCCGAAAACACAGAATCGATCACGGGCATTCCCGCAGCGGATATGCGTGCTGCGGCACGTTTATACGCCACTGGCGGTAACGCGGCAATCTATTATGGCCTAGGGGTAACCGAACACAGCCAAGGCTCCACGATGGTCATTGGCATTGCTAATTTGGCAATGGCAACAGGCAATATTGGTCGTGAAGGCGTGGGTGTGAATCCTTTACGGGGTCAAAATAACGTGCAAGGCTCATGTGATATGGGCTCTTTCCCGCATGAATTACCCGGTTATCGCCACGTTTCAGACCAAGAAACACACGAATTATTTGAAAAAGTGTGGAATGCGACGTTAAGCACCAATCCTGGGTTGCGTTTGCCCAATATGTTTGATGCAGCCTTAGACGGCAGCTATAAAGGGATGTATATAGAAGGGGAAGATATTGCGCAATCTGATCCAAACATCGGTCACGTTCACGCCGCGCTACAGGCGATGGAATGTGTCATTGTGCAGGATATCTTTTTGAATGAAACAGCAAAATTTGCGCACGTTTTCCTGCCAGGTGCCTCGTTTTTAGAAAAAGATGGTACGTTCACCAACGCAGAGCGCCGTATTTCACCCGTGCGAAAAGTCATGCGTCCGCTCGCGGGTTATGCGGATTGGGAAGTCACGCAAATGCTTTCAAATGCGCTGGGCTACCCCATGAATTACAGCCATCCTTCTGAAATCATGGATGAAATTGCCAGCTTAATTCCCACTTTCCATGGTGTTAGCTATGCAAAAATTGACGAATTGACCAGCGTGCAATGGCCTTGTGATGAGGCGGCGCCTACAGGTACCCCCATTATGCACACGCAAGAATTCATGCGGGATAATGGTCAAGGGCTCTTTATGTTGACAGAGTATGTGCCAACCTCAGAGAAAATCACGCCCATGTTCCCGCTGATTTTAACAACAGGTCGCATTTTAGCGCACTACAACGTCGGGGCACAAACACGCCGCACAGATAACGTGGCGTGGCATCCAGAAGATATTTTGGAAATTCACCCACATGATGCGCAAGACCGTGGCATCAATAACCACGACAAAGTGAGCATTAAAAGTCGTGTTGGCGAAACCGTGATGCACGCGCTGATTACCGAACGTGTACAACCGGGCGTGGTATACACTACTTTCCATCATCCTGAATCGGGTGCGAACGTCATTACTACCGACAACAGTGACTGGGCCACCAACTGCCCTGAATATAAAGTCACGGCGGTGCAAATTACCAAAGTCATGCAGCAGTCGGCTTGGCAGGAAGAATACCGCTCGTTTACCGAAAATCAGCTTGATTTATTAGCACAAGCCGCTAATGGCTGATGATGCCTTATTAGCGTCGATCTTAGAATGGGGTTGGCCAAGTTATCAATCCGTTCTTGTCAAACGCTATCAGCAAGGCGAGGCGTTATCCGTTGAAGATTGTGTGGCAGAAGAAGTCCCCATTGTTTTGATGTACAACGGGGTTTCTCATGTGGTGATGCTTGCCACTCCCACACATTTAGATGATTTTGCGCTGGGGTTTAGTCTCACAGAAGGCATTATTGCAAACACAACTCAGTTGTCATCTGTGAAAATTTATCAACACGCCAGCGGCGTTGAAGTGCAGCTAAAAATTGACGACGATTGTTTTCAACAATTGGCCAGCAAGGGACGCAATTTAACAGGTCGAACGGGTTGTGGATTGTGCGGGGCGAGCACCCTCAAACAAGCAATTAAGCCCCCGCGTTTTGTGCAAGGTCATGTAAACATAACGCCACAACAACTCACTGACGCATTAAGTGTCCTGCCAACGCAACAAAAGCTCAATCAGCTAACAGGTGCTATTCACGCTGTTGCTTGGGTAACGCCCAGCGCAGGCATAGTCGAATTGCGAGAAGATGTTGGGCGACACAACGCGCTCGATAAGCTAATTGGTGCTTTGCTCAAACGTGATATAGACTTTAGTGAGGGGTTGATACTCACAACAAGTCGAGCGAGCTATGAAATGGTTCAAAAAGCCACGGCNNTAATTGGCTTCGCGCGAGATGGCTCTTGCGTCATTTACAGTCACCCACAACGATTTATAGAGTAAAAACGATGAGTTCAAATATTGATACACTAGTAAGAATGGCCAACGACATCAGCAATTTCTTTAATGCTGATCCAGATAAAGAGATTGCTGCTGAAGGCATGAGAAATCACCTTGCTAAATCTTGGGATGTGCGTATGCGCAAGGCCATTATCGCACATCTCAGTGAGCATAACGGTGAGGGATTATCACCTTTAGCCAAAACAGCCATTAGTCGCATTACCGCTTAACGGCAAGGCTGCGCGGAAATCAATTTTTGCGTGTACGGATGCGTAGGTTGCGTAAGTATTTGCGCAACCTTACCCTGTTCGACAATTTTACCTCGATACATCACCGCTACCTCGTCAGCTATCTCAGAGACCACCGCTAAATCGTGCGTAATGAAGAGATAACTGATTCCCTGCTCAACTTGAAGCGCTTTGAGTAACGCAATAATTTGTGCTTGCACGGAAACGTCCAGCGCACTGGTTGGCTCATCACAAATAATCACTTTCGGCTCAACGGCCAATGCGCGTGCAATACAAATACGCTGACGCTGCCCGCCAGAGAATTCATGCGGATAGCGGTACATGGCCTCTTGAGGTAATCCAACGCGTTGAAGTAAACTGCTCACGCGCCCGTCACGCTGCGCTGACGTCATTGTGGGATGCAATGCCCGCAACCCCTCAGCGATAATCTCACCGACAAGTAAACGCGGATTCATTGATGAAAACGGATCTTGAAACACAATTTGCATGGCGGCCCGTGCTTGACGACGCGGTTCACCCGTTAAGTCATGAAAAGCCACCCCGTCTAAAAATACTTCTCCCCCCTGATAGGGAATCAGATGCAAAAGCGCCTTCCCTAACGTCGTTTTTCCACAACCGGACTCACCTACTAAAGCCAGTGTTTTTGCGCGTTGTAGCGTAAAACTGACCTCATCTACCGCGCGGACATAATCCACAATACGTTTAAAAATGCCTCGACGAATAGGATAAAAACAAGAAAAGTGCCGCACATCAAGAAACGCTTGAGCTTCAGGTTTGACGGGTCTTGTTTGGCAACTTTTCATAGAAGGCAACGAGGCAATGAGTTGTTGCGTATAGGGGTGCTCAGGCCGGTCAAATATCGCCTCCGCTTGACCTACTTCAACAATTTTGCCTTTTTGCATCACTGCCACACGCTGTGCAATACTGGACACCAGCGCTAAATCATGGCTAATTAGCCACAGCGCCATGCCCGTTTTTTGTTGAATGTTTTTGAGTAGCGTTAAAATTTGCGCTTGAATTGTCACATCGAGCGCGGTTGTGGGTTCATCGGCAATCAATAAATCAGGTTGACCCGCTAACGCAATGGCGATCATCACCCGCTGCCGCTGCCCGCCCGATAATTGGTGAGGGTAATCATTCACGCGTCCCGCTGCATTAGGTAACTCCACCTGCTCAAGTAATTCAATCACACGTTGTTTTATCAGCGGCGTGGATAAATCAAAATGTAGCTTAATGACTTCCGCAATTTGTGCACCGATTTTCATTACGGGATTTAATGACGCAATGGGATCTTGGAAAATAATCGCAATACGCCGTCCGCGCACATGACACCACTGCTCTTCTGAAAAATGGGCAAGGTTATCTTGTTGCAGAGCCATCACATCACAGGCTACCTGCGCGTTATACGGCAAAAGATTGAGCGCCGCGAGCGCTGTCATGGATTTTCCAGAACCTGACTCACCGACTAAAGCGAATGTTTCACCAGCCTTGATATCAAAACTGATACGATCTACCACATTGACGCCGTTAAACGCCACGCTTAAGCGTTGAACTGAAAATACGCTCGGCATACGCTTTATTTAAAAACAGCGTTAATAAACAAGGCAATGTGTTCAATTTCCTCCACACATAAGCTGTGCTCCATGACATAATCGTGCCATGTAATGGGATAGCCTAGCGCCTTCAAACCGTCGTAAGCCGCTTTGCCCATTTCCACCGCGACAACCGAATCAATAATGCCATGCGCCATCAAAATAGGTGTATTGTTATTCGCACTCGCCCGCTCGGTACTCAAATGCTCAAGGGTTGGCAAGTAAGCCGATAGGGCAATAATGCCAGCGAGTGCCTCAGGGCAGCGCAGACCAGCATGAAGTGCTAACACACCGCCTTGAGAGAAACCCACCAATAAAATATTTTTCGCGGGAATGCCCCGCTCGATTTCTTTTTGAATCAGCTGATGAATTAGTTGACTCGAACGTGCAATACCGGCTTCGTCCACGTCTCGCTGTAATTCATCTATGCTCAAAATATCGTACCACCCGCGCATTTCCATGCCGTGATTTACCGTGATAGCCTGCATGGGCGCGTGTGGAAAAATAAAACGAATACTTGAGGAGTCAATTAAATTTAACTCCGGTACAATACCCTCAAAATCATGGCCGTCTGCACCCAAACCATGCAACCAAATGATGGAATATTTATGTGTTGACGTGGCTGGAATTTGAACGCTTTGTAGCGCACTAGCATTTCTCTCTGTCATAAAAAATCCAAAAATAAATAAAATAAAAAATGTTCGACGCAACATAAAGCCACGTTGCCCCCGCGTCAATACCCGTTAATTGTGCGAAAACAAACGCCGATACACGCGTGCGGTGTCCTCTGGCGTCTTTGTCATCAAGCCACCAATTACAGCCAATAAATCAGCCCCCGCGTCAATTAACGCTTGCCCGTTTTCAGGCAAAATGCCCCCAATGGCAACAATTGGCAAATCAATGTTTGCTTTGGCAAGCGCGAGCGTGTTGACATNNCGCGGCAAGTGGCTTTGAGTTTGAAGCAAAAAACCGGCCAAAAGCAACATAATTTGCGCCTTGCACTTGTGCATTCACGGCACGTTCTACGTCATTATAACAAGACACCCCAATGATGGCGTCGGGGCCTAAATCGGCCCTCGCTTGCGCAATTCTACCGTCTTGCAGGCCTAAATGTACGCCGTCAGCGCCACACGCGCGGGCTAAGGCAATATCATCATTGATAAGCAATGGTACATGATAATGATGACACAGCGTCGCTAACGCTTTTGCAAGAGAGAGCGCATCAATGGGCTGTTTATCACGGTATTGAACTAGCGATGCGCCACCACGCAAAACGGCCTGCGTTTGCACTAAAATAGCATCAATGGACTGATTTTCCGTATGGGTAATCGCGTAAAGACCTTGCTTTGGCATCGGTAACATCGCTGTTTTATCTCCAAAATAGACGGTCTGGATTGCGTTGCCCACCGCCTGTTTGATAGGCACGTTGCAAGCTATGCCATGTATATTCTTGCGCATCATTGATTGCCTCAAGGGGCGTGACACCCAGCGCAAGCAAGGCGGCAATACTTGCCGCTAAGGTACAACCTGAGCCGTGGTAGTGAAACGGTAATCTTGCCCATGTATAGGCGCTATAATGACTTTCACCAAAAAGGTGATTTACCACATTGTCTGTCGCCTCATCGCCGCCAGTAATCAACGCGTAATCACAACCCAATGCCAATAAACGCTCGCCACACGCCTCAACTGAGGTTAACTGCGTTAGACGCTGTGCTTCTTTTACATTGGGTGTCACCACACTCGCTANNCAACCGGCACAAGAGGATACTGGCTAATCACCTCACCAATTGCGTGTGCAATCTCCACATGACCAATCAACCCAATTTTAAACGTATGCACCGGCATATCGCAAAGCAAAGTCGTCGCTTGCGCCACAATATCCTCAGGAGATTGTGGAATAATTTTGGCCACATTTAACGTATTCTGAACCGTTAAACTTGTCACAATACTCGCGCTATGACAGCGATGGCTTGTAATGGCTTCAATATCAGCTTGCATACCCGCGCCACCGCTAGGATCATGGCCAGAAAATGAAACGACAACGGGACGTTGTGTATAAGTCATAAACGCTAATGTTCCTTTTTTGAAAATGACGGGCGGTAATTACAAAAAAACGCAACACTACCGATAACCCGTCTTGAGAATCTCATTATAATAATCACATTGAGTTTACAGCGTGCTAAGATGAACACCAAATTAAAATTGGTTTTCGCACGCCCTTGCTATTCTATAAATTTTAACCCTGAATTGTGAATTAATATGCTTACGAATCAAGAATATGTCCTAACCGATACGGATTTGATTGTTTCAAAAACTGACCTAAAAGGCATAATTACGTATGCAAATGATGATTTAATTCGCATTGGTGGCTACTCAAAAAGCGAATTACTCGGCTCCCCCCATAGTCTTTTACGGCACCCAGATATGCCGCAGATGGTCTTTAGAGATTTATGGAAAACCTTAGAATCTGGGCGAGCGTGGACAGGATTGGTTAAAAACCATATCAAAGAAGGTGGATTTTATTGGGTTCGCGCAAACATTATGCCTGTTTTTGAGAACGGGAAAATTAGCGGCTATTTATCTATTCGTACNNCTCTTCGGTGGAAATTGCGCAAGCCTCACAACTCTATCAAGACATAAAAAGCGGAAAAAGCCGTGTAAAATTCGATGCAGGCGAGATTATTGAGCCAAGTGTTGGCCAGTTTTTTGTACGCAAATTTAATCATGCCTCAATTAAAACAAAGTTAATCACATTGGTGTTGACGGCATTTATTTTTATTATCAGCATTGCGTTTTACAGTAATCGTGTATTAACAAATTTGCATACCTTCTCACAAGAGAATATGCACTATGTTGAGCAAC
>DPKY01000127.1 GCA_003542275.1 Methylococcaceae bacterium
CGTCGTAATACGCTTTTAACGCATCATCAATCGAATTGGTGTCAGCGAGAAAATTTTTTGAAAAACGGGGGCGTTTTCCTATGCTAATACCAAGCATATCGTACACGACCAATACTTGCCCATCACAATCCACGCCCGCACCAATACCAATAACCGGAATGGACAGCGCAAGACTAATTTGCTTGGCAAGCTTGGCTGGGACGCATTCTAAGAGCAGTAAACTCACCCCTGCTTTTTGTAGCGCAAGCGCCTCATCAAGTAATTGATTTGCGCTGTCCGCTTCTCTGCCTTGTACTTTATAACCGCCAACTTGGTGAATGAATTGCGGTAATAATCCCAAATGCCCACATACCCCAATGCCTTGTTTCACTAAAAAATCCACCACATCAAGACGCGCCCCTTCTAGTTTTACCAGTTGAGCACCGCCTTCTTGAATGAGTCGCGCCGCAGAGCACGCCGCCAATTCGGGCGTGCTGTAGGTCATAAAAGGTAAATCCGCAATCACCAGCGCTCGATGCGCCGTGCGCGTGACGCAACGCGTATGATAGAGCATATCGTCAAGTGTGACAGGGAGCGTTGTACCGTGGCCTTGCACCACCATGCCCAGTGAATCCCCCACTAAAATGACTTCAATGCCCGAGGTATCAATTAAGGCTGAAAAACTGGCATCGTACGCCGTTAAGCAAGCAAATTTTTCACCGCGCTGCTTCATCTCGCCTAAAGCAAGATGTGTTAAAGGTTGAGATAACGAGGAAGAAGGGTAACTAAAACTCACGCGCAAGACGCTCCAAACCGTTTAAGGGGCAAGCATGAACAAAATCGACTAAGGCGTGTCCATTGATCACTAATTCAGGGGAAAGTTCAAATAGAGGATACAGCACAAACGCCCGCATCGTCATGCCAAGATGTGGCACGGTTAATGTGGGTAAATCAATGTCTTCCTCACCATAGAGCAATATATCAATATCAAGGGTACGCGCCCCCCACCGCTCAAGCCGCACGCGCCCCTGTGCATTTTCAATTTTCTGTAGCGTAGATAACAAATCCAGCGCGGGCAAGCAGGTGGCAATTTGCATCACCGCGTTCACATAATCAGGCTGGTTTTGTGGCCCCATGGGCGGACTACGATACAAACTCGAAAACGCCATTTCGTCTACCCCCTCTATTTCGCCAATCGCTCGGCGTGCCGCCCGCAACTGTAAAATAGGGCTCTCTAAATTCGCACCAAGTCCAAGGTAAACCGTTTTTTTAGTCATGTGCATCGAGTAATGGATTTGTTGACGGGCTATTTTTTGCTTTTTTTCGGTATGTTTTTCTACGTTTTGGCTTGCCGGTTTTTTCTTGAACGGGCGGTTGTGTCATTTTGCGCTGATTGGGTTCGTTTTCATGTTGATACGCTTCCCACCATTGCGCAACGTCCGCAGGGACGTCACCTGACTGCGCCCGCAACACCAAAAAATCATACGCGGCGCGAAATCGAGGATGTGCCATTAAGCGGCTAGGCTTCGCGCCCGTGCGCAGATGAAATTTCGGCTGTAAATTCCACACTTCTCGAATAGCCAGAGTCAAATGACGCGGAATAGCAATGCGACGCACTTGTTGCGTGAGCACCTCACTTGCCGCTTCATAATACGCATTGGATTCGGGCAACCCTTTTACCATTTTGTCTTTTGCTCGGCGTAGCATGGGATCCCAAAGTAGCGCGGCAAAGAGAAAATAAAGCGTCACGGGCTTGTTATCGGCAATACGTTGATCTGAATTTTCCAGCGCGTTAATCACCATCATTTTGGGAAAATCAGATGTTTCACTTTGCAAACTTTTCTCTGTTGCTGGAAACAACACGGCAAATAAGCCATGTTGTCTTAGCAACTCAAACGTCTGTACGCCGTAGCCAGTCAAAAACAATTTTGAAATTTCATCATAAAGCCGCGCAGGCGGAATCCCCGCAAGTAAATGCGCATGAGGCGCAATGGCTTCTTCGCAATCATGGTGGAGTCGAAACCCGAGTTTCACCGCAAAGCGTACAGCGCGAAGCATCCGCACTGGGTCTTCTCGAAAACGCTCACCCGCATCACCTATTAAGCGAATCAAGCCTGCTTTGTGATCTTCCATGCCGCCGACATAATCCACAATCGAAAAGTCACGGATATTGTAGTAGAGCGCATTGATCGTAAAATCGCGTCGCCACACATCCTCGTCAATGGTCCCGTAAACGTTATCGTGGAGCAATCGCCCGTCTTTGTTGAGGCGCGGCGCTTGCGTTTTCTCATCGCGGGCGGCTTTGCGAAAAGTAGCCACTTCAATGATGTCGCGCCCATAGCACACGTGCGCTAGGCGGAAGCGTTTGCCAATAAGGCGGCAATTAGAAAAAATTCGCGCAATTTGCTCGGGTTCGGCATTCGTGACAACATCAAAATCTTTGGGCTCACGCCCTAGCAATAAATCACGCACGCATCCCCCCACAAGATAGGAATCAAACCCCTCTCTGCGCAAACGATACAAAACTTTTAAAGCATTTTCATTGACTTGTTGACGTGAAACACAATGATCTGGACGCGCAACAACCACGGCGCCAGCGTGTTTTCCATCAACGATATCAACCACTTCTGACTCAGCGTTATCCAAACTTAAAATATTTTTTAGAAAGGTTAAAATGGCATTCACACTCAATTAGATTTATCCACAATGTTGACTATATCATTGCAATTCACACGCGGTTAATCAACACTTCTTTTCTTTTACATTGCCCTTTTGAATAGGGTAAAATCAACAAACGGATTTTAGCAAGTAATACGCAATTCGCGCACGGCTTTTCTTAAAATCACTGTTTTTTACTTATCCACATAGCGATATGTGCGTTTAGCATTGGAGTTTATTATGTTTAAAAATATTATTAGCAGCTTAATTGACCAGCCTATTTTAACGAGTTTTTTTGTCAGCGACTTGCTGGTCTTGTTATTTCACCGCCCGCCTTTCTTTTTCTCGCTATTGATGTTTAGTGCATTGCTTGCGATGAGTATGTATTTTGGCCAAAAATTGGCTTTATTCAAACTGTAATTTTGACTGACCACCGCTTTTTTCCATCATTCATAATGTCGCCACCTAGTTTATTACGACGTCTAGCCGCCATTGTGTATGATACCCTACTGCTTGTTAGCGTACTTTTTGTCGCCACCGCGTTAATGCTGCCCTTCAACGCGGGGCAGGCAATTAGTCCGCTATATCGGGGGTATTATTGGCTGTATTTGCTCACGATTAGCTTTCTTTTCTATGGCTGGTTTTGGACACATGGCGGCCAGACGCTGGGGTTGCGTGCTTGGAAAATGCGCGTAGCCACCTCAGAAGGTCAGCGCATTTCTTGGCGACAAGCGCTAGTACGCTTTGGCGTTGCGATACTTTCGTGGAGTTGTTTTGGCCTAGGTTTTCTCTGGTCATTATTTGATGCGCAAAAGCGCTGCTGGCATGACAGACTCTCCCACACCACGCTATTTTATCAACCGCCACAAAAAGAAGACTAAACCCCGGTACAATTTAATCCTCCTCGTCATCGTCATAATCGTCATCGTATTCATCATCAAACGCGTCGTCGATGTCTTCGTCTTCACTGTGCGTATCGACATCCAATCCATCATAATGAAACGTGAATTCATCTTCATCAAAGAGTGTTTTCAAATAGCGATAAAGTAAACGCGGCGATTTTAGCGGTTTATTTG
>DPKY01000223.1 GCA_003542275.1 Methylococcaceae bacterium
CTTTATAGCCAGCCGCTTGGACGCGTTGAGCCTTTTGTTTTTGATGAACACGTCGCGCAAGTGTTTCCGGATATGATTGAGCGCTCGGTACCTGGATATCAAACTATTATCACTGCTATTGGCTTGCTTGCTGGTCGTTTTGCGCAAGATAACAGCTTCTGCTATGACTTGGGGTGTTCACTTGGGGCAGCCTCCTTTTCGATGCGCCAACACATTCGTGCAGAAAATTGCCAAATCATTGCCGTGGATAATTCAGCGGCAATGCTGGCACGTTTAGCAGCGCGTTTAGATGCTAACCCTTTGCCGTCACCGCGCATTATTTTGCAACACGCCAACATACAAGATATTGCTATTGAAAAAGCATCTATTGTCGTCTTAAATTTCACCTTACAATTTTTACCGCTGGCCGATAGAAAACAATTACTCGAGAAGATTTACCACGGCTTGCTACCTGGCGGCGCTTTAATCATTTCTGAAAAATTGGCTTTTGACGATGAGCGCCAGCAAACCATGCAAACAGATTTGCATCATGCGTTTAAGAAAGCCCAAGGCTACAGCGAAATGGAAATCAGCCAAAAACGCACAGCACTTGAAAATGTTTTAATTCCCGAAACTTTTGCGCAACATCAAAAACGCTTAAGTGACATTGGTTTTAGCAGTGGTGAACTGTGGTTTCAATATTTTAATTTCGCGTCGTTCATCGCTCTAAAATAATGCCCTACTCCTCGTTATACCGCGCATTAGATGACGCGAATGCCTCAATTTGGGCAATGCAGTTGCCTGAGCAACTTGCCACGGCTTTTGATATCCAAAAACACGGTGATTTACGCAAATGGCAACAACAGCTCAATGCGCTGCCAAAGCTCACCACGCAAATACGTGCCATTGCAACGGATACCGTCACGCTCGGTAGCAAGCAAGACCTGTCGTTAACGCTTCAACAACACTTAAAAACACAATTACTTGCATTCAGTCCTTGGCGCAAAGGCCCATACAACCTTTTTGGTGTTTTTATTGATACAGAATGGCGTTCTGATTGGAAGTGGAAACGCTTAGAAGACCATATTGCGCCCCTGCACAATCGACTCGTCTTAGATGTCGGTTGTGGCAACGGCTATCATTGTTGGCGAATGTTAGGTGCTGGCGCAAAACGCGTGATTGGCGTTGATCCGATGCTTTTGAACGTGATGCAATTTCAAGTAATTAAATCATTTTATGACCACAATGCGCCCATTGACGTTTTGCCACTGGGTATTGAAGCGCTACCTGAGAACCTGCACTGTTTTGATAGTGTGTTTTCCATGGGGGTACTCTATCACCGCCGCTCGCCTATTGACCATCTTTTTGAATTGCGCAACTTACTCAAAAGTGGTGGCGAATTGATTTTAGAAACGCTCATCATTGACGGTGAACTCGGCGACACCCTCCTCCCTGAAAACCGCTATGCACAAATGCGTAATGTATGGTTTTTACCTAGTTGTGATACGTTAATTAGCTGGCTTAATCGGTGTGGTTTTAAAAATAGTCGTGTTGTTGACGTGTCTCCTACTAGCACACAAGAACAACGCGCAACAGAGTGGATGCGTTTTCATTCTCTGCAGGATTTTCTTGACCCGAGCAATCCACTTTTGACCTGCGAAGGCTTGCCCGCTCCTAAACGGGCCATTGTGATTGCGAACGCACCTTAAAATCAAAAAGTTACGCCATGACTTGCCCATTGACATCATTTGCACTGTCACTTACGCGCCATAAAGGATATAATCTGACGATTTTACTTCATTTTCACTCAATTCACATTTGGAAAAAGTATGCTGGGCAAACTGGTCAAATTAGTTATAGGTAGCCGCAACGACAGGCTCATCAAGAAAAAAAGAGCATTAGTTAAAAAAGTCAACGCACTGTCTTTAGAATACGAAAAACTCTCTGATACCGCGCTACAAGCCAAAACACAAGAATTCCGCACTCGTTTAGAGAAAGGTGAATCGCTCAATCATCTTTTGCCTGAAGCCTTCGCTGCGGTGCGTGAAGCCTCTACGCGCGTGTTTGGTATGCGTCATTTTGACGTTCAGCTTATTGGCGGCATGATTTTGCACAGTGGCAAAATTGCTGAAATGAAAACAGGCGAAGGCAAAACCTTAATGGCAACGCTCGCTGTTTATCTCAATGCCCTCCCCGCACGCGGGGTCCATGTTGTCACGGTCAACGATTACTTAGCGAAACGTGACGCGGAAACCATGCGTAAACTCTACGGCTTCCTAGGATTAACCACAGGGGTGATTTTAGGTCAAATGGAAGCCCCCGATCGCCGCGCCGCGTATGCTTGCGATATTACCTATGGTACCAATAACGAATTTGGCTTTGATTATTTGCGCGATAATATGGCCTTTACGCTCGAGCAAAAAGTGCAACGCGATTTGCATTTTGCCGTGGTGGATGAAGTCGATTCTATCCTCATTGATGAAGCCCGCACGCCCCTTATTATCTCAGGCCCCACTGACGATACCAGCGATATTTACATTAAAATCAACGCGATTATCCCCCTGCTAACAAAACAAGAAAAAGAAGGTGAAGCCGGTGATTACAGCGTGGATGAAAAATCCAAACAAATTCATTTAACCGAAACCGGTCACGAGCACATCGAAACGCTCATGGTGCAACATGGGCTTTTCAGTGAGGGAGGCAGTTTGTATGATTCAGCAAATTTGCGCCTCATGCACTACATCAACGCCGCCCTTCGCGCTCATGCGCTGTTTAGACGTGATGTAGAATATATTGTCAAAGACGATCAAGTCATTATTGTTGACGAATTTACTGGACGCACCATGCCTGGCCGTCGCTGGTCAGAAGGCCTGCATCAAGCCATTGAAGCAAAAGAAGGCGTGAGCATTCAAAACGAAAATCAAACGCTCGCCTCCATTACCTTCCAAAATTATTTTCGCTTATACGAAAAACTGTCTGGCATGACAGGCACCGCTGATACAGAAGCCTTTGAATTAAATAAAATTTATGGCTTAGAAGTGGTCGTCATTCCAACACACAGAAGCATGATTAGACGCGACCTTGGTGACGTAGTTTTTTTAACCTCTGCTGAAAAATACCAAGCGGTGGCAAAAGACATCAAAGAATGTGTTAATCGTGGTCAACCCGTACTCGTGGGAACAACGTCAATTGAAAATTCTGAATTGCTGTCTGGCATTTTGACGCAACAAGGCATTAAACATGAAGTCTTAAACGCCAAGCAACACGAGCGCGAAGCGCATATTATTGAGCAAGCCGGTCAACCCAATGCGGTCACCATTGCAACCAATATGGCAGGACGTGGTACCGACATTGTACTCGGTGGTAACTTAGAAGCAGAGTTGGCGGCGTTGGATGAAAATGCTACCCAAGCGCAAAAAGATAAAATTCGCGGTGCATGGCTTGATCGCCACAATGCCGTCGTTGCCAGCGGCGGCCTGCACGTCATTGGCTCTGAGCGCCACGAGTCACGACGCATTGACAACCAACTTCGTGGACGCTCTGGACGCCAAGGCGACCCAGGGTCAAGCCGTTTCTTTTTATCACTTGAAGATGATTTGATGCGTATTTTTGCCTCTGAGCGCGTTTCTGGCCTCATGCAAAAGTTAGGTATGGGCAATGGTGAGGCCATTGAACATCCTTGGGTGACGCGATCCATCGAAAATGCACAACGCAAAGTAGAAGCACATAACTTCAATATTCGTAAAGAAATTCTCGCTTACGACGACGTGGCCAACGATCAACGTAAAGTCATTTACGCGCAACGTAGCGAAATTATGGCTGCCACAGATATTTCCGAGATTGTCACGGCGATTCGTGAGGACGTTGTCAATAATATGATTTCACTCTACATCCCACAAAAAACCATGATGGAGCAATGGAACATTGCCGGATTAGAAGAACATTTGCATATTGAATTTGGCGTTGAAATTCCTGTTTCTCAAATGCTCCATGCAGAAAAAAATCTCAACGAAGAAACATTGCGTGAGCGTATTATCGCACTTTTAGAGGAAAATCATCGTCAAAAAGAAACAGCATTGGGGGCAGACACGCTGCGTAATGTAGAAAAAACCTTTATGCTTCGCGCACTTGATCATAATTGGAAAGAACATTTAGCGGCAATGGACTATTTGCGCCAAGGTATTCATTTTCGCGGTTATGCGCAAAAAGACCCTAAACAAGAATACAAGCGCGAAGCGTTCCAAATGTTTTCGCAATTACTGGAAACCATTAAGTTTGAAGTGGTGGGATTACTCTTTAAAATTCCCAGCGATATTAACGCCATTGACAATGCGCAAGATGTCGATAATTTTCCAGGAAATGCGGCGCCAAAAACGACATTGGTTAGCGAAAGTGACGCACTCGATGAACATTTTGTTGCATTGGCAAATTCTGAAGCACCCACTGTTGCCAATGAACCCACTAGCCTCACGGCCCAAGTTGGGCGAAATGAACCCTGCCCCTGTGGCTCAACGCGTCGCTATAAAGACTGCCACGGTAAACTAAATTAGTTTTTCTGCACTCGGGACGGTGTTTCTTTTTTATCAAGGTGTGAATGAATTGAAGGATTTTTTTCATCATGACATTTTTCCTTTCAATGTTTTAGCATTGAAGAAAAAAAGAAACGCCGTGCTGGGCATTGACATTACCAGCGTTGCGATAAAACTCGTTGAACTGAGCAAAAATAGCGATGGTCGCTATACGCTAGAGGGATTCGCTTATGTGCCTTTTGTACATTCAGATCAACACACGCCACGTGACAGCCATGACATCACGCTCACCAGTCAAGCCATCAAACAAGCATTAACCTTAACAAAAACATCTTGCAAATACGCCGTGATTGCCGTAGGCGACGCGCTGGTTATTACCAAATATGTGTCCATGCCCGCTGGTTTTAATGACGAAGAAATCATGGAACAGCTCATTATTGACGCGCCCAGTTACATTCCTTATAACGTCAATGACATTATTTTTGATTTTGAGGTGCAGGGCCCAAATCAGCACAATCCAGCGCTCACCGATATCCTGCTTGTTGTCACGCGAAAAGAAACAATAGCACATAAAACAGCCGTGCTCTCTTCAGCAGGACTGATCCCCCGTGCGATTGAAGTGGAGAGTTTTGCCATTGAAAACGCATTAGAACAACTTCTTCCTCAACAAGGCATCGATGCAAGTAAGCAAACGATTGCTGTCATTGATATGGGTGAAAACTTCATCACATTGCATATCATTCATCATCTGCACGCTATTTATACCCGTAGCCAAGAATTTGGTGGCCGACAATTAACGCATACCATAGCGCAAACATATAACTTGACACACACTCATGCAGAACAAGCAAAAATATATGGCAGCCTCCCCGAAAATTATGTTGATGAAATCTTAACGCCTTTTAAACAACAAATCGTTGAACAAATTCAGCGTCATCTCCAACTTTTTAGCGCATCACAACACAATCATCGCATTGATCGTATTATTTTATCTGGTGGATGCGCCGCTATTGCAGGAATTGATGAGTACATTGCTAATGCGCTAAACCTGCCGACAACCATTGTGAATCCGTTTGTGAATATGACGTGTGCGTCACAGATTGATTCAGCGCAATTACAACATTATGCGCATTCCATGCTCACGGCGTATGGTCTTGCTCTGCGTCATGTTGACTAATGCGAAAAATTAACTTACTACCTTGGCGTGAAACACGACGCAAAGAAAAACAGCAACAGTTTATCACCGCATTAGGTATTGCATTCGCCATTGTTATCACTATTTTTAGTGGATTACATGGTTATCTTGCCCATCAAAAAAACAATCAAATGCAATGCAATGCCCTCTTGCAAAACGAAATAACGCGCCAAAATCAAGCACGCTTGTCACTAAAAATCATTGAAGAAAAAACGCAATCCGTAATGCGTAAAATCCACATCACAGAAGCGTTGCAAAGGTCACGCACCCATACTTCACAATTACTTGATGAAATAACGTCCGCAATGCCAAGTCGCATCGCATTAACAAAAATCACGCGTACAGACCAACAAATTACACTGGAAGGCAACACTTTATCGAAAGCGGCATTATCTGATTTTATGCACACAATTCACGCCCACTCTCCCCTGCAATCGCCTATTCTCGATGTCATGAAAACACAAGATAAGACGGGTATTGAGAAAAAAGAGAATACTGATAAAATACAAATATTTACACTACATTTTCAAAAATACACCGCTAATTAACGCCCTCTTCACCTGATACAATAATGAAAATACGACAGATTGATTTGTCAGACATAAACTGGGATTTGAATGCCGCTTGGAGTTGGCCTGCACAGGTAAAAGTGAGCGTCATTGTGCTGATTTCGCTATTGCTTAGCCTCGTTTTATTTTATTACGATACGCTCAATGAGTTCAATCAATGGCAGCAACTGCAACGTGAAGAGCAACCCTTAAAAACGCTTTTTGAAACCAATCAAGCACAAGCTGTTGACTTATCAAGCTATCAAACACAATTACAACGTGCGCAAAAACAATGGCAAACCATCAATACTGTCATGACAACAGAAGACGATGCGTCAAGCTTACTTCATGCCATTTCTCAATTAGGGATTGCACACAATATCGAATTTAAATCATTGCAATTACTGCCTAAAACCGCTGATAATGCACTCATAGTGCGGCCTATTCATCTTGAAATGATAGGTAACTATAGTGAGTTGCGTCATTTTATGGCGGCCCTAGAGACATTCCCCACACTGATTACATTACATGATTTTACGCTTTCAACGCTCGATAACACGCAACACGATGCCTCTAATCAACTGCTTATCATGTCACTGATGATTAAAGCCTATAAATTCAACGACAATGATACAACGCAAGCCAATGAAAAATAACACACACTCAGGTTTTTCGTTGATACGAATAAACCTCTTAGTTATAGGCGTCATTGCATTAGTTGCGTGTGAACCGAAAAAAGATATAAGTGATTTAAAAACCTATATTGCTAAAATTAAAACGAATACGCCCATAAAAACACTTGATGCAGACACTATTACGTCAAAAGATACAACAGTAAAACAACCTGAAAACACATCATTACGCAATCCCTTCGCCCCTATACAAGAGGAAAAAAAATTACCTCAACACGCAAAGCTCAGTATCAATAGAATTAAAGAGCCTCTCGAATTCGTTCCCTTAGCGCAACTTCAGTTCGTGGGAACAATACAAATTGATGCCTTATTTTGGGCCTTGGTGAGAGATAATCAAAACACGATTCACCGTCTTAAAATCGGTCATTATTTGGGTGAAAATGCAGGAAAAATTACGCATATTGATGCCACAAAAATTGATTTTGTGGAAATGATTCCCAATGAACAAGGGGAATATNNTATACCACGCGCTCAAATCACCTTCTTTTAACGCAGTAACCCGCTATGCGTTGTGATAAATTTCTAGTTTATTTATGGCTATTTTCTCTGCCACTTTGCGCAGACGCCAGCAAAGAGAACAATACTCACAACACCGAATTTTCACTTGAAAAACAAAAACAAACGGCTTACACGGGCGAACGGTTAACGCTCAATTTTCAAGACATTAGCATTCGCCAAGTCATTGCCATTTTAGCGGAATTTACGGGCAAAAATATCGTTGTCAGCGAAGATGTAACAGGCAGTATCACGCTAAAACTTGACAATGTCCCCTGGGACGAAGCGCTTGAGTTTATTATGGTGACCAAAGAGCTTGGTCAATATCAGTCAGGGAATGTAACATTGATTGCACCACTTGATAAAATTAGAGCCTATAGAGAAAAATTACAGCAAATGGAAGAAGCCGTAGAAAAATCAGATCCGCTGGTAACAGAATACATCAAAATCAATTACGCTAAGGGTGAAACGCTACGCAATATTCTCAATGGTATCAATCCTGGCAATTTGAGTAGTTGTGAAACAGACGACACGCTCTCTCATCACGCCATACCATCAAGCAGTACCATGAATCCCGCTTTTCACGAGGCATTAAATGATATGCGAGATATGCCCACAGACGCAACGCAACACTTGCCTTATTTGTTGATGGAAAACAATCGATTACATAATAAGCACGATCATTGGCCCTCTAACACGACTGATAACCCTGACGAAAATCATTTTTTATCTTCTCGTGGCACTGTCGTGGTTGATGCGCGGACCAACACGTTAATTATTAAAGATACGGCAAAGAAAGTGATTGAAGTCAAAAAATTGATTGCCCAACTCGACATTCCTGTCCAACAAGTGATGATAGAATCGCGTATTGTGGTGGCTGACGAGGCATTTGCCAAAAATTTAGGCATGAAATTTGGTGTGGCAAATCATACAATGATTGGCAGTCATGCACTCTCCGTAGGCAGTCGCAATTCTCAAAATACGGAAAAATCAGACCCAACGGACCTGGTCAAAGAGTCTTTAATGGATTTAGGCGCACAATCTATTGGCAAAACGCCCGTTGGCGCATTGGGCATGACATTAGCCAAAGGCGCGGATTATGTTTTAAACTTAGAGGTTGAGGCACTGCAGTCTGATGGACGTGGGGAGAGTATCTCCAATCCGCGTGTGATGACCATGAATCGCTGCACAGCCTACATTACACAGGGTGTGCAAATTCCCTATACGTCAGCGCTACCCGCAGGCTCAACAGCGCTTGCGCAAACGTTGTTTAAAGACGCTACCCTCGCACTGAATGTCACGCCACAGATTACGCCTAGTGGCGCGGTATTGATGACGTTGGTGATTAAAAAAGATAATGTGAATGAAGCCGCCAGTATGGAAGCAATGGGGAACAAAACCCTGGATAAACGTGAAATTCAAAGTTCCGTATTAGTTCAAGACGGTGAAACCGTTATGCTTGGCGGTGTTTATGAGGACAGTGAATCCCTGACAAAAAATAAAGTTCCTTTTTTTGATGAGCTGCCTGTCATTGGTGATTTTTTCACCAATAGCGCCCGTAAAAACACGAAAAAAGAGCTTTTAATTTTTGTTACGCCAAAAATTGTCCCAGACAATCTCACACTCCAGTAGAATAGCAACAACATAGTTTAAAATTGACCCAATTAAGACAATTAAGATAAGACAAAAACGCATGAAACAATCTGAAAATATTTATTTAGTGGGATTGATGGGCGCTGGAAAAACGACCATTGGCCGGCAACTCGCGCGAACGCTCAAAATGCCTTTCTACGATAGCGATAAAGCTATTGAAGAGCGTACTGGTGTTGACATTCCGACCATTTTTGAATTTGAAGGCGAGGAAGGTTTTCGTAATCGAGAACAAAAAATGCTTCAGCAACTCACTGAAATCAAAGGGATTGTTATGGCAACGGGAGGGGGCGCCGTCTTGCGTGAAGAAAATCGCAAATTACTCAGTGAAAATGGGTTTGTCATTTATCTGCACTGCGACGTCGATAAACTGCTTGAGCGTACACGTCGTGACTCGCAACGCCCGCTACTTAATACACAAGACCCCAAAGAACGCCTAGAAATGTTATTTGAACAACGCAAACCGCTCTATACGGCCATTGCTGACTTTACCATTGATACAGGCGTACTTCAGAGTAGAGACGTGGTGACGCAAATTTTGGATGTTTACGAATCCATTTCACACTAAACCTTATTAAAAATAACGCTTGCGCATGAAAATATTAACTGTTGCTTTAGAGGATCGCAGCTATCCTATTTACATTGGCGAGAAATTACTCGACACACCCGATGTAATCACGCGCCACATTAAATCCAAACAAGTGGTCATTGTCAGCAATGAAACCGTTGCGCCGCTTTATTTAGATACTATTTTAAAACACCTCTCAGCCCATGAAGTAGCGCAAGTGATTTTGCCCGATGGCGAGCAATATAAAACACTTGACTCCCTTAATTGTATTTTTGATACGCTGCTGAACAATAAATTTAGCCGCAACGCAACGTTAATTGCGCTAGGCGGTGGGGTGGTAGGCGATATAGGTGGCTTTGCTGCAGCGTGCTATCAGAGAGGCATTGCGTTTATTCAAATTCCCACCACGCTACTTGCGCAAGTAGACTCGTCAGTAGGCGGTAAAACCGGTGTCAATCATCCGTTAGGTAAAAATATGATTGGGGCATTTTATCAACCCCAAGCCGTTATTATTGACGTTGATGTACTTGCTACGCTGGATAATCGGCAATTTTCTGCAGGCCTTGCCGAAGTCATTAAATATGGCTTGATTCGTGACAATGCGTTCTTTTGCTGGCTTGAGGACAATATAGACAAACTGCTGCTGCGCGATAAAGCCGCGCTCATTTACGCCATTAACTATTCTTGCCAAACAAAAGCCATCATTGTCTCTGAAGATGAACACGAAAGTGGTGTTCGCGCGACGTTGAACTTGGGTCATACGTTTGGCCATGCCATAGAAACGGGCATGGGCTATGGGGCGTATTTGCATGGCGAAGCGGTTGCCATTGGTACTTGTCTTGCGGCAGATTTGTCAAAGCGTCAAGGCTTACTCTGCGCAACACAAGTTGAGCGTATTGTGCAACTCTTCGAGCGGGCACATTTGCCCGTCACGGCGCCTGCCGCTCTAACCGCCGCGCAATTTATTGATTTAATGGCAGTTGATAAGAAAAATGTAGACGGCAATATTCGCGTAATTTTGTTAGAATCTATCGGAAAAGCAACATTGCCCATCGCTATGGATAGGCTCTCTTTGATACAAACCTTAGAAAATTTATGACCGATAATGCCGCCATCTCAACGGATTTCAATGACGTGATGTTTGATGACAACGCGATTGATATTCTGCCGCTCATTACCAAAGAACGGACACAAAAATTTGAATTATTGCTACATTTAATTCCAAATTTAAAGCAACATATCATTTTAAGTGGCCC
This sequence comes from Methylococcaceae bacterium, assembly GCA_003542275.1. Lineage (GTDB taxonomy): Bacteria > Pseudomonadota > Gammaproteobacteria > Methylococcales > Methylomonadaceae > UBA10906. The sequence continues at coordinate 10,913 of DPKY01000223.1, forward strand.
GGAAGGCATTGGAAAAACGCTACTTCTCGACAGACTCTACGATATTGACAGTGATGCGTGGCTGTGCTGTTTTGTTCAAGGCAGTGAAGAACTGAGTTTTGAGATGATTGAAGCGCAGTTAGCAAAATCCATGCTACGCAATAAACATGAATCGCTCGCGCAGGCATTTCATTATGCACAGGAAAAACACAAAAAAATCGTTTTAATTATTGATGATGCAGGCCTACTCGTTTCTGGGCTAATCACTATGCTTGTTGACTATGCCACCACGCATACAGAGCTAAAACTCATCTTGTCTTTCACGCCCGACACACGCCAAAAATACCGTAAAACAGACCGCGTTTTAGACAATTTTTATCTCATTGATATGCCGCGTTTAACGAAAGAGCAATGCGCTTATTTTCTGCGTCATCTCTCCACAAAACCGCGCACTTACGGCCACATCGAGAGAATAGACGATAAATTGTTATCAAAAATTTATCAAGAAACACAAGGTATTCCCGCACGTCTCATCACAGATTTCACTAAATTGTCACGCGACACGCAAAATGATCATACCCGATGGGGAATTATTTTTGCGGGCTTACTTGTTCTTGCGCTAGGCATTAACCAAGGCATTCGCTATCTTAAACAAGCACCTGAAAAGACAACTGAAGCCGACGTAAAAACCATTGATGAAGCCAAAGATAACACCAACGATGATGAGCAAACCAATACAAATGTGACGCCGCCGGCAAGTGAAAATGCCACGCCGCCGGCTCCCCCTGTGCCCACTGCAGACACCACTGAAACACAGAATACGGGAGAATTATCTGCTGAAAAAACGCCTGACGCATCAGCGCCAGCCAACACAACAGAGCCTGCGAGTAAAACGGACGATGCGCCGACCAATGCAACAACGCAAACCACTCAAAATGAACCCGTAGAGAAAAAGCCAGATGTCACTGAAAAAGCAAGTGTTGCAAATGAAGCGCAAACCACTGTGCCAACAAGTCCTGCTGTGCCAACAGTCACGCCTCCTAAAGTGACCAGCGCCCCCACGATTGCCTTTCCTAAAGTCGAGCCCGCGAAAGGCACGAAAATTCAAGCACTGCCCGATAAAATTCCGGTGACCAGTATCGCCTTAACCGCACCGCACGTGGAAGCCTCACCGTCAGAACAAAACGCCATTGATACCAGCAAAATGGAATCTAAAGTTGTTGAGAAACTCGCTGATGTGAAAGTGGTGGACGATAAAAAAGAAANNGATAAAAAGGGAGAGGATAAAAAAAGCCAATCCGCCAAGCCGGAGGTGATTAAAAAAATACCTCCGCCAAAACCTGTTGTGGACACGCTCGCGCCAAGTAGCGAGGCAGTTGCCCCGTCTGCCCCCGTCACACCAGCCGCGCCTGTGTCACCCAGTACGCCAGTTTTGGGACACTATACTCTGCAACTTATCACGCTCTCAAGTGACGCCGCGATTGCTGAATTCTTGAAAAAACACCCGTCATTAATTGCCAGCCATCATGTGATGAAATATGAGAAAAATGGGCAAACCCGTTTTTCACTTATGTACGGTAACTTTGCCAATGCCCAAGAAGCGCTCGCCGCACGCGGAAATTTACCCGCTGAATTTGCACTTGCGTTACCTCGAAAATTTAATGCCGCCCCTTAATCTTTACTTTACTTTCACGATTTTATATTGACATGACAACATTAAAAAACGATACGTTTCTGCGAGCACTGCTCAAACAACCCGTTGACTACACGCCTATTTGGATGATGCGCCAAGCGGGGCGTTATTTGCCAGAATATCGAAAAGTGCGTGAAGAAGCGGGTAGTTTCATGGGGGTTTGTACAAATCCTGAGTTGGCTTGTGAAGTGACGCTTCAGCCGCTGCGTCGATTTAATTTTGATGCCGCGATTCTCTTTTCGGATATTTTAACCATTCCCGACGCGATGGGCCTTGGTTTACATTTTACCGAAGGTGAAGGGCCTAAATTTGAACGTCCGTTGCGTACCAGCGCCGATATTGAAAAACTCGCCATTATCGACCCAGGCACCGATTTACGTTACGTCATCGATGCCGTGCGCTTAATTCGTCAGAATTTAGCGGGTAGCGTGCCGTTGATTGGTTTTTCAGGCAGTCCTTGGACGCTGGCCACTTACATGGTGGAAGGCGGTAGCAGTAAAAATTTTGCAAAAGTAAAAGCCTTGATGAATAACGAGCCACAGTTGATGCACACATTGCTCGATAAACTCGCTCGCTCTGTTGCCGCTTATTTGAATGCGCAAATTGCTGCAGGAGCACAAGCGGTCATGTTATTTGACACATGGGGAGGTGTGTTGAGTAGCGATGATTACCGCGAATTTTCGCTACGTTACGCAAAACAAGTGCGTGATTTGCTTATACTGGAAAATGAAGGTCGCCGTGTTCCAAATATTTTATTTACAAAAGGCGGTGGACTTTGGCTTGAAGAGATGGCCAATACGGGCTATGACGCATTAGGACTGGATTGGCAAACCGATATTCACAGTGCGCGTACACGCGTGGGGGATAAAGTCGCGCTACAAGGTAATTTAGACCCCATGGCACTTTATGCTAATCAGGATGTTATCGCAGAAAAAGTTAAAACCATTTTAGATAAATTCGGCCACGGCTCGGGTCATGTCTTCAATTTAGGACACGGTATTTTGCCTGACATCAATCCAGAGTATGTCAAAACGATGGTGGACAGCGTACATGATTATAGTCGCTCTTATCACTGCTAACCGTTTTTAATTTACGCTCATTTTATAATGGGGGCGATGTCAACGCCCCTTTTTTATGAAACGGAAAATTGCCCAGATGGGCTCTGAGCTTGACATTGGATTGGGCTGAACTACATCAAGAAGAGCTTATGGCTGATTGGGATAAATGTCGCTTGCATCACAATCCAGATAAAATCAAACCTTTAATTTAAAGGAATATTTATGCACTATGATGTTGTTGAAGCTC
>DPKY01000276.1 GCA_003542275.1 Methylococcaceae bacterium
TGAGCCATGAAATTCGCACGCCAATGAATGCTATTTTAGGCATTTCACATCTTATTTCAAAAACCCATCTCACGCCAAAACAACGCGATTATGTCAAAAAAATTCAGGGTTCTGGTCAGCATTTACTGGGCATTATTAACGATATTTTAGATTTGTCTAAAATTGAAGCCGGTAAAATTCTCATTGAGCAGGTGGATTTTAAAATCGAAAAAGTGCTTAGTAATTTGGTCAATTTAATTTCAGATAAAGCCAAAGATAAAGGCTTGGCTTTAGTGTTTGAGATTGATGAGAATTTACCTGATTATCTCAACGGTGATCCGCTACGGCTTGGGCAAATTTTAATCAATTATGCCAATAACGCGGTGAAGTTTACCGATAAAGGGGAAATTACCATTACGGTTAAAATTCAAGAGGATTGGCAAGACGAATTGCTTTTGTATTTTAGCGTGCATGATACGGGGATTGGCTTGACGGCGGAGGCAATAGAGAAATTATTTCAATCTTTCCAACAAGCCGATACCTCAACCAGTCGCAAATACGGGGGCAGTGGCCTTGGTCTCTCCATTTGCAAGCAACTGGTGACTTTAATGGACGGCGAGGTTGGCGTTGAAAGCACGCTTGGGGTAGGCAGTTTGTTTTGGTTTACCGCTAAACTGAAAAAAACCATTAAAAAAGTGCATAACGCGCCCCATGCGCACAAGCTCAAAGGACGCCGAGTGCTGGTGGTTGATGATAATGAAATTGCGCGTTATGAATTAGAAAATATGTTATCGAATATCGGTTTGAGTGTGACGCAAGTATCAAAAGGGCGAACCGCTTTAAAATATATTCGCATGGCAGAAAAGTTAGGGGAGCCGTATGAAATTGTTTTCCTCGATTGGTATATGCCTGAAATGGATGGCGCAGAAACCGCAAAAGCCATTCGACATCTGCATCTGAGCACGATTCCTCATTTAGTGATGGTCACCGCACACGGGCGAGAAGAAGTATTAAAAGAGATGGCCGCAGCGGGCTTAGAAGATGTCTTGATTAAACCGGTAAATCCTTCTCTGTTATTTGATTCCGTTATGCGTCTACTCAGTGATTCATCACATGACACACTTGATGCTGAACACGACACGGTTGGCGAGCGCGGCATTTCGTACCTTATTGATGATTTGCAACTCATTCAAGGCGCCTCTATTCTTGTCGTCGAGGACAATGAGCTCAATCAAGAAGTCGCGCTAGGTTTACTGCTTGATGAGGGGCTAAGCGTAGACGTTGCTAACGATGGCAGAGAAGCTATTTACATGATTCATCAATCGCATTACGACATTGTGTTAATGGATATGCAAATGCCCGTGATGGATGGTGTGAGTGCGACGATTGAAATCCGCAAAGACCCCAAATTTGCGTATCTTCCTATTGTCGCCATGACGGCTAACGCCATGCCGCAGGATAGAGAAAATTGTAAAAATGCGGGCATGAATGACTATATTTCAAAGCCCATCGACCCTGAGGTGCTATTTCGTACATTGCTTAAATGGATAAAACCGACGTTAAAATCCGCCTTAAAAGAAGAGAAACATCACGATTATATCGCCCGCCACCCGTTGCATATAAGCGATTTGCCTGTCATTGAAGGACTTAACACACAATTAGGGCTTCAGCGCGTTTTAGGTAAAAAAGTCTTGTATTTTAATATGTTGAAAAATTATGTGAACGGTCAAGAGAGCTTGCCGGCAGCACTTTTTGACGCACTAGAGCGTAGCGACATTGAGCAAGCCCAGCGGCTTGCGCATACCGCAAAAAGCGTGAGCGGCAACATTGGCGCGATGGCTTTATATGAGATGGCAGGCAATATTGAAATGATGATTGCGCAAAAAGAGTCATTTTCAACGATTCGAGAACGGATTACAGCATTTGATGCGAAACAAAAACAGCTTATCAACGAACTCAAAGATGCCTTGCCTCACGCCCAACCTAGAGCCATTGAAGACAACGAAGACATCGACGCCGCTCAGTTAGTGCTAGACGCCTTGCAAAAATTGTTGCAAGACGATGATATGGAAGCCTTGCACTATTTTAACGAACACAGCGAGCGACTTACCGTGTTAATGGGCGAGGAAGCGGCCCGTGGGCTGGCGCAACGGGTTAAAAATATTGATTTTGAAAAAGCGCTTGCGTTAATTGACGAACACAAGGCCCTTTTAAAATCATAACTCATTTTTAGGGCGCGTCGTTTAGCACAAGCGTGAGTTTTTCTAACATTTGAAGGGGATTGATAGGCTTTGCAATAAAGTCTGTCATGCCCACCTCTTGGCATTTTTCACGTTCATCAAGCGTGACCCCTGCGCTCATGGCGATAATAGGGATGCGTGCAAATTGCGGTTGCTCTCGAATGCGTTGCGTGGCCTCGAGTCCGTCCATGACGGGCATTTGAATATCCATCAAAATCACGTCAAAAGTGGTATGTTCTAGCAGGGCAAGGGCTTCTTTGCCGTTATCTGCGACAACAACTCTTATTTGTGCATTGCGTAAGAATTCGCTGGCCACTTGTTGATTGAGTGGCATATCTTCTACAAGCAGAACGCGTCTATTCACCAGCAATTTCGCTGCATTGGCCAACTCTTGTGCGGTGGCGCGTTTATTTTGTTTTTCGGGCAAAAAGGCGTGGCTGTGTGATTTTTTTGTGATTTCAAAAGGCAAGGTGAACCAAAAATGACTGCCTTCGTCTAATTGGCTTTCAACAAAAATTTCGCCGCCCATCAACTGCACAAATTTTTGGCTAATCACCAGCCCAAGCCCCGTACCACCAAAACGACGGCTAATGGACGTGTCTGCTTGCGTGAAGGGTTGAAACAAGGCTTTTTGTTGTGCGGGGCTGATACCAATTCCGCTATCTGAAACAGAAAATTTCAGGACAATGTGTTTCTCTTCTTGCGTTATCACCGATAAACTCAAGCGAACAAATCCCGTCTGAGTGAATTTAATGCTGTTATTGAGAAGATTGGTCAGCACTTGCTGCAGACGTAGTGCATCACCAATCAAATGTCGCTCAATGGCCGGCGACACGTCTAAATGAAACGTCAGATTTTTTTGTCGCGCGGTTTCTTCAAATAAGTTATTGAGATTATTGATTAACGTGCCAAGATTAAAATAACTCGACACAATTTCAATGCCCGTTGAATCCAGTTTAGAAAATTCTAAAATATCATTGAGAATCATCAGTAGATTTTCAGAGACGCCCAAAATTTTCTCAAGATAGCTGTTTTGATTATTCTCACTAGAATGCAGAGCCAGTTCAGATAAACCAATAATTGCGTTCATGGG
>DPKY01000074.1 GCA_003542275.1 Methylococcaceae bacterium
TTTCTATTCTCTGAGCTTATGAACGCCTTCAATTTTATTTTTCGATTCTTCCTCTTTTGCTTGTTATTTTCTCGTGTATACACTGTCCATGCGCAAGAAATAGAAATTTTAACGCCAGCAGCGCCTAAAATTGCGGCAAGTAGCTTTGTTTTAATGGATTATTCAACCGGTAAAGTTCTTGCTGAAAATAATGCGGACATCAAGTTAGCACCGGCGAGTTTGACAAAAATTATGACGGTGTATGTGGTGCTGCGCGAAGTCGCAGGCGGCCATTTGCATCTTGATGACACGGCAACAGTGAGTCAAAATGCGTGGCAAACGTCGGGTTCGCGTATGTTTCTTGAAGTGGGCGATAAAGTTCGCATTGAAGATTTATTAAAAGGCGTCATTATTCAATCAGGTAACGATGCCAGCGTGACGTTAGCAGAGCACGTTGCTGGCAATGAAACCACGTTTGCTGAAATGATGAATCAGCACGCGGCGCGTTTGGGAATGCTCAATAGTCATTTTCAAGACAGTAATGGTTTGCCTATTGACAATCACTACACCACCGCCCGCGATTTAGCGATTTTAACCAAAGCGCTGATTGACGAATTTCCGCAATACTATCCTTGGTTTTCACAAAAAGAATTTACCTACAATAAAATCACACAGCACAATCGTAATCAACTGCTCTCGCGTGATGAAACCGTTGACGGCGTTAAAACCGGTTTCACGGATGATGCGGGCTATTGCCTTGTCGCTTCTGCGCTGCGTGAGAATATGCGCCTGATTTCCGTTGTGATGGGAACGAGCAGTGCGAATGCACGGGCGAATGAAAATCAAAATCTACTTAATTACGGTTTCCGCTTTTTTGAAGGGCATAAACTCTACGAAGCCAAAAAAGCACTCAGTGAGGTGCGTGTTTGGAAAGGACAAAGTAAAAACGTGCCGATGGGGTTAGCCAATGACCTCTATGTCACCATTCCGCGTCGTCACTATGCGGACTTGAAAGCAGAAATTGTTGTTGATAAAAAAATTACCGCCCCCATTATGCAAGGAGCAAAGCTTGGTACAGTGAAAGTGACGTTGAAAAATGAGGTTATCACCTCAGCAGATTTAGTCGCGTTGCAATCCATTGAACAAGGGAATATTTTCCAGCGCCTCTACGATAGCATCGTCATGATACGGGAGAAATCAAATGACACAAAATAAAACAGTTTTTTTAAACGGCGCTTATTTGCCCATTGAGCAGGCAAATGTGTCGGTGATGGACCGTTNNTGAGGTGATTCCTGTTTATCAAGGCTGTTTGTTTCGCCTAGACGCGCATTTTGAGCGCTTAGAAAACAGTTTAGCCCTTACGCGAATTGATAATCCCTACACGCGTGAACAGTGGCGTGAGAATATGGTGCCGCTGATTGATAATACAAAAGACCAGTATATTTATATGCAAATTACACGCGGCGCTGCTGAAAAACGCGACCATGCGTTTCCACTAGGTGTGAAACCTACCGTTTTTATGATGTGCAACGATATTGCGCCTTTTGAAGGAAAAAGTGCAGGGGTCAAAGCAGTGAGTTTAGAGGACAACCGCTGGGGCTTGTGCAATATCAAAGCCATTGCACTGCTAGGTAACATTTTGCTACGTCAACAAGCCGTTGAAAAAGACTGTGCAGAAGCCATTTTGGTCAGAGAGGGGTATGTCACCGAAGGGGCGGCAAGTAATGTGTTTGCAGTGGTAGACGGCGTGCTCATTACGCCACCGAAAAACAACGCCATTCTCAGCGGCATTACTCGAGATGTGATTTTAGAGCTTGCTCAAGCAAATCGTATTCCCTACGCTGAAGATATTTTGTCGCTGGACGCGCTCAAAACTGCCAGTGAAATTTGGCTGGCAAGTTCCACGCGTGAAATTCTCCCCGTTATTGAGCTGGATGGTGAGCTGGTTGCTGGCGGTAAAGTGGGACGACTTTGGCAGGCGATGAATGGACTTTTGCAAAATTATAAAATCACTTACGCAGAGGAAAATACGCCATCATGAGTGAAAATACACAAGAGACGTTATTTGAATTTCCCTGTCAGTTTCCCATTAAAGCGATGGGAAAAAACAGCGGCGAGTTGGAATTGATTGTAATTGCTATTGTTGGACGACACGCACCCGATACACAACGTCATAAAGTGGTGGCAAAGCCCAGCAAAGACGGTAACTATTTAGCCGTCACAGTGACTATCGAGGCATCAAGCAAACAGCAACTCGATGCCATTTACCAAGATTTGGTTGACCATCCCCATGTGTTAATGGCGTTATAAATTTTTAGGTTTTTAGGTGTGACACTTTATTTTCATTGGAGAAGAAAAAAATGATGTTTTTGATGACGTTTGTTGTAATGCTGGTTGTCATTGCCATTATGGCGGTAGGCGTGATATTTGGTCGTCGTGCCATTAAAGGCTCTTGCGGGGGTAGTATGGATAAAGCGGCGTGTGTTTGCGTGGAAAAATGCGATAAACGCAAAAAACTCGACGCCCAGCAAGCCGCAGAAGGGTTACACAATCAATCCTAATGAAAGCGTCCACGACGCCAGTTTACACATGGCGCTATATTCTCTCCATTGTCAAGCAACATAAAAAACAGCTCATTTCCGCGCATTTGATTGCCATTGTGGCGACCATTATGAGTGTGCCCGTGCCGCTCTTAATGCCTCTACTGGTCGATGAAGTGTTGCTCAACAAACCTGATATTGTCGTTCACACGGTTAACCGCTTTGCCCCCGTGTCGTGGCAATCGCCTCTGCTCTATATTAGCGCGGTTTTGCTTTTAACCGTATGTTTACGCCTCGTTGCTATGGTGTTAAATGTCTTGCAATCGCGCCAATTCACATTCATTGCAAAAGACGTCGTTTTTCGTATTCGCGCACAACTCATTGCGCATTTGCAAACGATTTCCATGGCTGAATATGAAAGTTTGGGCTCTGGCAGTGTGAGTACGCATTTAATCAAAGACTTAGACACGATTGATAATTTTCTTGCCACGACTGTGGGAAAATTATTGGTCGCTGTACTCACGGTAGTGGGGACGGCCATCGTGTTGCTTTGGATGAATTGGAAATTAGGTTTATTTATTTTACTGCTCAATCCAATTGTCATTTATTTTACGCGCGTGATTGGCGCAAAAGTGAAGTTACTCAAAGCAAAAGAAAACAGCGCTTATGAAATTTTTCAGCTCTCTCTTACCGAAACCCTCGAAGCCATTCATCAAATTCGCGCAAGTAACCGTGAACGGCATTATTGCCAGCAACTCATTGACGCTGCATTAGCGGTTAAAACGCATTCCAGCGCGTTTGCTTGGCAGAGTGAGGCTGCGTCACGACTGAGTTTTTTGGTGTTTTTATTTGGCTTTGATGTGTTTCGCGCTTGCGCGATGTTGATGGTGTTTTATGCGAATTTAACCATTGGTCAAATGCTGGCCGTGTTTGGGTATTTATGGTTTATGATGGCGCCTGTGCAGGAAATTTTAAATATTCAGTATGCGTTCTACAGCGCAAAAGCCGCTCTCACGCGCATCAATACGCTTACCGGTCTGCGTCAAGAACCACGTTATGCGCATCACAAAAATCCCTTTCTCAATAAACACACCGTTTCGGTCAGCGTGGATAATTTGCAATTTAGTTATGGTGAGAAACGGGTGCTCAATGGCATTGATCTCCATATTCACGCAGGGGAAAAAGTCGCGTTAGTGGGCGCGAGCGGCGGCGGAAAATCGACGCTTATTCAAATTCTCATTGGACTCTATCCGGCGAATTCAGGCAGGATTTGCTTTAATGGCGTACCTATTGAGCAAATTGGCCTTGATGTGGTGCGTGAGAATGTGGTGACGGTATTGCAGCATCCTGTGTTATTTAATGACACGATTCGCGCGAATTTAACGCTTGGCAAACGTGCCACCGATGAGCAACTCTGGCAGGCCCTTAAGATTGCACAACTCGCACAAGTAGTAAAAGCGTTACCCGATGGCTTGCAGACGCTTGTTGGACGCGGAGGTATGCGCTTATCAGGTGGTCAGCGGCAACGCCTAGCCATTGCGCGGATGGTGATTGCCAATCCTAAAGTGGTGATTTTAGATGAAGCCACGTCTGCGCTAGACAGTGAAACAGAATCGCATTTGCACGACGCATTGCACGATTTTCTCAAAAACCGCACGACAATTATCATTGCTCACCGTCTTAGCGCTGTCAAACAAGCCAATCATGTGTACGTTTTTGAGCAAGGCGAAATTAGTGAGCAGGGAAAACATGAGGCTTTAATGGCGCAAAAAGGCTTGTATGCAAAACTCTACGGTGACTATCAATAAAAAAGCAGACGGACACAAAATAAGCGTGTCCACTCTGCTTCTCTTTGCATTTTAGGCGCGTGACATGAATTTACGGGTTTCGGTGTTAACCTTAATGATTTCACCTGTTTCTAAATACTCAGGTACTTGAATTTCTACGCCTGTGCTAAGACGTGCGGGTTTTGTACGTCCTGTTGCGGTAGCGCCTTTGATAGCCGGTGGCGTTTCGAGAATTTCTAAGGTCACCGAGCTTGGCAACTCAATGCCTAAAATAGCGTCATCAATAAGCAAAGCGATAATGCCCTCTAAGCCTTCGGTGAGAAAATCCACTTGCTCGTCAAGTTCATCACGGCCAAGACTGTATTGCGAATAATCTTCACTGTTCATGAAAATATACGTTTCCCCATCAATGTAGGAAAACTGTACTTTTGCGCGTACCAAATCGACGTCTTTGAAAAAATCATCGCCCTTGAGGGATTCATCGAGTTTTTGCCCTGTTTGCAGATTATTAAAGCGTACTTTATAGAGCGTATTCGCACCGCGTGAAGAAGGACTTTTCACATCGACGTGCTTGACAATATGGGGTACCCCCTCGATGTCAATGACCATGCCACGTTTTAATTCACTTGCTTTTGCCATATTGGTTTTTCCCGTCTTATACGGCTACGGCATTAGCAGCCGTCAGTAAGTTGAGCAAATCCCCTTTTTTATACAAATCAATCATAATGTCGCAACCCCCAATCAGCTCGCCGTTAATGTAGAGTTGAGGGTAAGTTGGCCAGTTTGAATAACTTTTTAGTGCTTCGCGCAATTCACTGTCTTCAAAAATATTAAAATGGTCAAATTTTGCACCGCAGGCGTCAAGCACCTGCACCGCTTGCCCTGAAAAACCACATTGTGGAAAATCAGGCGTGCCTTTCATAAACAAAAGGACAGGGTGTGTTTGCAGTAATGTTTCAATACGTGCATGAATAGTCATAAGAAATTAACTCCAGTTTAAAATAAGAAAACAGGCAAATTCTAGCAACTTTACGTAAAGTAACGAAATCTTAATTTTTAGGCACTTGCCTGCAGTGAGATTGATACCTATAATCNNCCTATAATCTGACCTTTTTTTTCTTGACAGGCAAAACCGTTATGAATAGTCACATTATGCCAACTTATGCACGTTTAGATGTCACGTTTGCGCGTGGTGAAGGTGCGTGGCTTTGGGATGAAAATGAAAAACGTTATTTAGATGCACTCTCAGGCATTGCCGTGTGTAATTTAGGCCATGCACACCCTGCGGTGCATGAGGCTATTTGCAAACAAAGCGCAACGCTTTTGCACACGTCAAATCTATATCACATTGCCGCGCAAGAAAAGCTTGCCGATGCGTTGATTGCGCTCAGTGGCATGACCAATGTTTTTTTCAGCAACTCTGGCGCAGAAGCTAACGAAGCGGCCATTAAATTAGCGCGTCGTTTTGGTCACAGCAAAGGTATTGCTACGCCCACCATTATTGTCATGGAAAAAAGTTTTCATGGTCGAACGCTGGCAACATTGAGTGCGACGGGGAATGAAAAAATTCAACAAGGTTTCTCGCCGTTAGTCGACGGTTTTGTGCGTGTCCCCTACAATGATATCGGCGCAATTGAAGCGGTGTTGCACGATAATACGTCAATTGCCGCGATTTTAGTGGAACCCGTGCAAGGCGAGGGCGGCGTGAATATTCCCGATGCGGATTATCTCGTGCAAATTCGGCGTTTATGTGATGACTATGCTATTTTGATGATGCTCGATGAGATTCAAACAGGCATGGGGCGGACGGGCAAATTATTTGCCTTTCAGCACAGTGCACTAATTCCTGATGTGTGTACGTTAGCCAAAGCCCTCGGCAACGGTGTCCCCATTGGCGCGTGTTTGGCGCACGGCAGAGCGGCGGATATTTTTGTTGCAGGCACTCACGGATCCACATTTGGCGGGAATCCGCTGGCGTGTAGCGCGGCGTTAGCGGTTGTAGAAACCCTCACAAAAAGCGATTTAATTGCACAAGCCACGCAAAAAGGCGATGCTATTGCTAAGGCGCTTGGCGATAAATTAAAAACTACCCCGCACGTTGTGGCAATTCGTCATTTAGGGTTGATGATTGGCATTGAGCTCGACAGGCCTTGTGGCGAATTGGTCACGCGTGCTTTAGAAGCGGGATTGCTTATCAATGTGACGCAAGAGAAAGTGATTCGACTACTGCCACCGCTGATTATTGACACGCTTCAAATTAACCAACTCGTTGATACGCTATCAACGTTGATTCAAGAGCTAACAGCATGAAACCAAGACATTTTATTAGTCTACTCGATTTAACGGGTGATGAATTGCGGCAACTCATTCACCGTGCCATCACATTAAAACACGTCAGAGATCATCACTATCAACCGCTAAAAGGGCAGGTGTTGGGCATGATTTTTGAAAAATCGTCCACTCGCACACGTGTGTCATTTGAAACGGGGATGGCGCATTTTGGGGGGCACGCGCTTTTTCTCTCGCCGCGTGATACACAGTTAGGCCGAGGCGAGCCGATTTCAGATAGCGCTAAGGTGATTTCGCGCATGGTGGATTGCGTGATGTTGCGAACGCATGAACATGAAACCGTCACAAAATTCGCCGAAAATTCGCGTGTTCCTGTAATCAATGGCTTAACCGATAGAGAGCATCCTTGTCAGTTACTTGCGGATATGCAGACGTATTTTGAGCATCGCGGCGATATTGCAGGCAAGACGGTGGCGTGGATTGGTGATGGCAACAATATGTGTCACTCTTATATTCATGCCGCAATGGTGCTGGGTTTTACCTTGCATATTGCCGCGCCAGCAGGATATTTACCCGACGCGGGGATTGTTGAGCAAGGCGCTGATCATGTTCGCTTTTTTGACAGTGCCCATTTGGCCGCACAAGGGGCTGATTTAGTGGTCACCGATGTGTGGGCTAGCATGGGACAAGAAGCCGAGCAAGCGTTGCGTGAAGAAGCCTTTAAAGAGTATCAAGTCAATGCGCAAGTCATGGCCGCCGCAAAACCTGATGCGCTGTTTATGCACTGTTTGCCTGCGCATCGTGGCGAGGAAGTGAGCGCTGAGGTGATTGATGGTGGGCAGAGCGTGGTGTTTGATGAGGCTGAAAATCGTTTGCACGCGCAAAAGGCGTTGCTTGAGTTGCTGCTTTGTGGTGATGCAAAAATTTCTTTATTAAATGACTAAAATACAATGAGCGGTGGGCGTGTTATGAAAAAATCGGTTTTATTGCTATGTCTTGCGCTAAGCAGTGCAGCTCACGCGCAAAATGATATTGTCTATGTCGCAGATGACTACAATTTAACGCTATGGAATTCACCTAGCTACAGTGGAAAAATTAAATCTCTACCGACGGGAACGCCGCTGACGTTGCTTAGCGATATGACACACACGGGATTTGTGAAAGTGCGCCTAATTGATGGCACGGAAGGGTTTATCAAATCCAAATACACCAAAAAAGAAGCACCCGAGCACGATCGTGATGACATCGCCGCAAAAAACATTGCCGCTTTGCAAACTGAAAACGCCAAGCTGCAGGCCGAGCTTAAAGCCGCAAAAGAAGTGATTACTCCAGGCACAACCCTTGAGCAATCGCTGGCTAATGAGCGTGATAAACTCAGCCGTGAACTCAATGAACTCAAAAAAATCTCAGGTAGCGCTGTGCAACTCAAAAATGAACGCGATGAATTGCAAGAGCGTTTTGTGAATGTAGAGCGTGATTTGCAACAAGTGAAGCTGGAAAATCAAGCCTTGCAAGACACCGCCAATCAAGATTGGTTTTTATATGGCGGTATTTTAGCGCTNNTTTGGGCTTTATTTTGCCCAAACTCAGCTGGCGTCGCAAAAACAGCTGGGATATTTATTAAAAAATAAAAAATCATTGCATTTGTAACGCAACAACATAACAACATAACGATATAAACCAAATACATAATTTCTATGACTGATAATAAAAATAGCCGTACTTTCTCTTCTCTTGTTGTTGATGGCATGGAGCGGGCGCCCAGTCGCGCAATGCTACACGCAGTCGGCTTTACAAGCGAAGACTTTAAAAAACCCCAAATTGGTATTGCTTCAACGTGGAGCATGGTCACGCCTTGCAATATGCACATCAACCGTTTAGCCGATGACGCGGCGCGTGGCGTCAATAATGCGAATGGAAAAGCGGTGATTTTCAATACGATTACCATTTCTGATGGTATCTCAATGGGCACAGAAGGCATGAAATACTCGCTTGTGTCGCGTGAGGTGATTGCCGATTCCATTGAAACTGTGATTGGTTGCCAAGGCTTTGATGGCGTTGTGGCAATTGGGGGTTGTGATAAAAATATGCCTGGGTGCATGATTGCGATTGCACGTTTAAATCGCCCAGCTATTTTTGTTTACGGCGGTACTATTTTGCCAGGTTGCCATAAGGACAAAAAGTTAGATGTTGTCTCTGTTTTTGAGGCAGTAGGGGCACGGGCAAATAATAAAATTGATGATGCAGAGCTTGCGGAAATCGAAGCCAAAGCCATTCCCGGCGCAGGTTCATGTGGTGGAATGTACACAGCCAACACCATGGCCTCCGCCATTGAAGCGCTAGGCATGAGTTTGCCTAATAGCTCTGCGCAAGCGGCAGTTTCAGAAGATAAAAAACGTGATTGTGAGCGGGCGGGCGCAGCGGTTTTGAATTTGCTAGAAAAAGGCATCCGCCCAAGCGACATTATGACCAAAGAAGCCTTTGAAAATGCCATTACGGTTGTTATTGCGCTAGGGGGTTCAACGAATGCGGTACTGCACATTTTAGCGATGGCTAACGCATCAAAAGTGGCGATTACGCTTGATGATTTTACCCGCATAGGCAAGCGCGTGCCCATGCTAGCAGATTTAAAACCCAGTGGTCGCTATCAAATGGCGGAGTTGATTGAAATTGGGGGGATTCAACCGCTAATGAAGCTATTGCTCGACAAAGGTTTGCTCCATGGCAACTGTTTGACGGTGACAGGCAAAACCTTGGCAGAAAATTTAGCTGACGTGGCGCCTTATCCAGAGGGTCAAGATATGATTCACGATATTGCCCATCCTATCAAAAAAGACAGTCACCTTGTCGTATTGTACGGCAATCTTGCTAAAGAAGGCTCTGTTGCGAAAATTACCGGTAAAGAAGGTTTATGCTTTACGGGTAATGCGAAAGTCTGTCTCTTATACACATCTCCGA
>DPKY01000043.1 GCA_003542275.1 Methylococcaceae bacterium
GCGCTGTGCTCAATCCGGCTAAAATACTCCCCAGTTGCGTGGCTAATTTGACAAAGTCCGTGGATTTTTTCAGCTCATCAGCAGACACACGAGGCAAATTCAATGCGTTAATGGCCTCACCGGTACGCAAAAATGTCACCGCCTGTTTTGCAATTTCCAAGCTGACCGCCAGTTGTGCTTCACTTGTTGACGCCCCTAAATGAGGCGTAAAAACGATGTTATCTAATTCTAAAAGCGGTGAATTTACGGGGGGCTCAACATCAAATACATCAAGTGCCGCACCGGCAATGTGTTTATTTTTGAGTGCATGATAAAGCGCCTCTTCGTCAATCAAACCGCCCCTAGCACAATTGATCAACATGGCACTGTTTTTCATTTTCTCAAATTGCGCAGCACCAATGATGTTTCGCGTTTTTTCAATGAGTGGGCAATGCAGCGTAATATAATCTGAGCGAGACACTAAATCGTCTAAACTAACTGATTCCACTTGCAAATCTGCATAAATCTCCGGTGAAACGAAAGGATCATAAGCAATGACCTTCATTTTTAATACGTCCGCGCGACTGGCAACGAGGCGGCCAATCGTGCCAAAACCGATGATTCCCAAGGTTTTTTGCGCCACCTCTGAACCAGTAAATTTTGAGCGCTCCCATTTTCCTTGACGAACAGATTTGTCTGCAGCAGGCAAATGGCGACTCAACGACATCAAATGCGCAATGGTCAACTCGGCTGTGGTCGTCGCGTTCGCATCGGGCGTGTTCATGACAATCACGCCCATTTCCGTGGCCGCAGGAATGTCCACATTATCCACACCAATGCCTGCACGGCCAATTAGCTTCAAATGCTTTGCCGCACGCAAAACGTTTTCAGTCACTTGCGTGTCACTGCGAATTAACAGCGCATCCACCTCAGCAATCCGCTCGCAAAGCACCTCTTCGCTCAATCCCGTTTCAAAATGAATAGCAATATCATCCTGGGCCTTTAGGTAATCAATACCATCCTTAGCAAGCTTGTCTGAAATCAAAATTTTCTTCATTATGCACACTCTGCAATGGGTTAAAAACCGCGATAATAGCCTGTCGGTGAAGGCTTATGCGTGGGGATATAGGGTTTTGGTTTGCTTGCTGAAACATCAACCGTTTTTTTCACGGGCGTTACTGTTGCTTTCACGCTACTCGTCTTTGTTTTACCGACTTTAGCCTGAGTCACTGACGTGTTTTTTGATGGCGTTGCTTTTTTTGACGCCGTCATTTTTTTTGCCAACATCGGTGGCTCACTGGCTTTTTTCACCGCATGGATCACTTCAGGCGGCGCCACTTTAGGCGGAGGAGCCTCAGAAGCCTGTGCTTGTTTTTCTTCGTCAGTGAGCATACGCTCATAAATGGCGGTTGGATTGCCTGTTTGCTTGTCTAAGGCATCACTTAACGCGGCTTGATTTAACTCGGTTAACGACACATTTGGCGTTTTTTGGATAAGTGCCATGGCGCTGGCCATTCGCTGGTCTAACGTGGTTTCCTCACCTTCTAAATCTGGATGCGATTCAATGTATAACACATTATTTAGCCAACCCACTTTAATAGGCTGTTTGACAATATAAACCGGTGTCCCCACATCAACCATGTGATAGAGCTGTTCAATATCCTCCGGATACATTCTCACGCAACCGTGCGTAATTTGCATACCAATACCGTAAATTTTATCAATGTCTGTACCGTGAATGCGATAGTCGCCAGGTAAGTTCAAATACAGCGCATAAGCGCCCAACGGATTGTGAATCCCCGCCGGAACCACTTCTGGCAAAGGATCGCCTTGCGCGGCGTGTTCACGTCGAATAGATTCAGGCGGACGCCAGACAGGGTCTTTTACCTTTTTTTGAATACTGGTTCTGCCCAGTGGCGTTTTCCAATCTTGCCGACCTACCCCATGCGCAAAGGAATACACTTTTGATGCGTTTTGCGGATAATAATACATACGGTATTCAGCAATATTGAGCGTAATACCGTTGCGAGGTGAATCAGGCAAAATACGTTTATTGGGGAGTGTAATGACATCATTGGGCTTAATTAACCACCGGTCAAGTGATTGATTTAGGCGTACAATTTCCGTTTGCCCCAGTGAGAACCGACGTGCAACATCAAGCAAGGTTTCGCTTTGTTGAGGACGCGTTACCGCAATTTCATTTGGATATTCCGCTACAATGCTATCACCACTGTTTGCAGGCAAGTTATAAACCGTTGCGAAACTGGACTGACTCAATAAAAGTAACGCAGAAATAGCAAAAAAATGAGGCGTCTTCATTTCAATAAAAACTCAATAAACAATAGNNTGCATGTAAAAAACGATTGTGCGCGAGTTTAGCAAACAGTTGTTAAAAATCAAATTAAAAAATCAGTCGCGCAAAAACACGTTCACCAAGCGAAAATAAAGGTAATATAGGTGGCGAAAACCAGTAAAATCAAAACGTGCATAACGCCATGAATGCTGACGAGACGACATTTTTATAGTTAAACAATTTGAGCGCAGTGCCGAAGGATTTTTTAATTCGCCGATTTGTTACATCGACGCTATATATTTCGTCGAGCAACAAATGCACAAAAAAGCCCAATCCCAGAAAGAAACCATTAAGCCACGCGTAAACAGCGTGTTGTTTTAGCCAGTAATAGCTAATACACGTCATTGAAAAACTAAAGAAACACAATGCCAAAATAGAATGAAAAATACCACGATGCACTGTAAATCGTCTTATCGAAGCCAAGACGAGGTAACGCGTGAGCCAGTAGACAAAGGCACCGATGAAAAATAGCGGGTAAGTAAGTCCGTAATACTTTCTACACACAGATAAAACAATTGTCATCGCCGATAACGCCAGCACCGAAAACAATAGCCGCACAGGGCGAGAATTCACCGCATCAATATCGGGTAACATTCCCCCCACAATCCCCAGAAAAATCAACCACGGGCCATGTTGAAAATCAATACCCTGCAAGACAATGCCCAATGTTGCCACAATGGTTGAACAGCTCGCGGCAACACTGAGGTGCGTATTGAAATTAGCCATCTCTACAACAAATAGCAATCAATTCAAGTGAGCACATAAAAAAGCCGTCTTTATTGACCGGCGCCTGTTGTGCGATGTTCAATGAGTTTAAACCCACAATGATGTGTCATCATATTCAAAACGTGTTTAAATCTGGCCTCTGAGCTGAGTGTTTGATCTGAAGTTGACTGCACGCAACGCAACACATTTTCTTGCGCATCCACCGCAACGCCCATCGTCGTTGCTTTCGTCTGTGGCTCACCGGTGATTTTATCAATACAAGTGTATTGAATTTCCGTAATCATGGCTGGCAAAGGCTTTTTAAATTGCTCAACATTGCGGGCTTTTGAAATGGTTCCATTGCGACGAAAGACAGCGTGCACATTATCAAAACGTGAACATGGCGTATCGGCAGACAACATTTCTTGAGGATTCTTTGCGGTACTATCCAGCATCTCTCGACTCACTTCGTCAATTTCAAATGTTACAGGGCTAGGCGCTTTAGTTTCTTTCTTTGTCTCGCCCGATTGCGTGGCTTTTGGCGGGGGGGCGGCAGGCATATCGCCTTGAATACTCACCATCTCAATAGTTGATGATTCATTGGTTGCAATGTATTCAAACAGCACGGCAAGAATCAATACCAACACGCCTAGCTGCACAAAAAAAATGCCATTTTTCTTTAAATATTTTATTGTTTTCTCTACAACCATCTGTGACAACCTCGCGGCTAAATAAATAGTAACGTTCTTCACATTGGCCAATGCACCGACAAACACGACACAGGCCAAATCACAGTTTAGCGATTATCGACGCAGAAAAAGCAACTTTTGTAGAAAAGCGTGAACTCCATCACATACCCGCTATCATGTATAACCTATAAATTTACGGCCATTATNNATCATGTACAACCTATAACTTACGACCGTTATTGAGATTGATTTGGTGACAGCTTCGTTAATGCCGGTTTGTCACTTTCCGCCCCATCGTAATCAATCCACCCCGTCATTATTTCCCATAAGGTTTTCTCTAAATCACGAGGCGGCACATCAACTACCTGCTCTGTACTGGGCTTGACAACCGGCAACGCACTGGGTTTTATATCCCCTTGCAGGCCTTTAATTTTGTCATTTTCAAAGAAAATTGAAATGGATTTTTTTTCCATTTCTTCCCCCTCTTTCTTTGCATGATAAAGATAATCCCAACGATTTTCATGGAAAAAATCCACCAACATAGGGGTTCCCATGACATATAACACTTGTCGCTTTGTCATATTTGGGCGTAGCTGATCGATCATTGCTTGGTCAATAATATTGCCTTGGTTGACATCAACCGTATACACATAAGGCAAATGATTCAAAATGGTTGAGCACGAAAGC
>DPKY01000051.1 GCA_003542275.1 Methylococcaceae bacterium
TACGCCATCGAAGACGGTGCGGAGAGCACGGTTGAAAACATTAAAAATCTCATCGACGTTAACGGTGCATAAAATAAAAAAATCCCAAGACGCCGTTATTTTCATTTCGCTATTTTTTTGGAGTATTAATTATGCCTTTCATTGTTGAAAAAGACAGTGGTTTAATTCCGCAAGTGCTTTCTGCCATTTTAGATGAATGTGTTAATGGCGTGACGTTAGCTGATCCAGATTTGGACGATGCGCCAATTATCTACGCAAATAAAGCCTTTGAGCGACTCACGGGCTATGGGCAAGAGGATATTATCGGATTGAACTGTCGATTTCTGCAAGGTGCCGACCGTGAACAACCTGCTCGTCAACAAATTGCTGAAGCGATGAAAAACAATGAAACCGTTGAAGTGACTTTGCGCAACTATAAAAAAGACGGCACGCTGTTTCATAACCGCCTCAAAATCACACCGCTCTTTGATCGAAAAAATCGCGTGATTTACTATCTGGGCGTGCAATATGACATTACAGAGCAAGTCGCCGCCAATAATGAAATTAAAGAACTCAACGTGTTAATTGATGCGCTATCAAAATAATAATTAACAATAGCGTTTATTGCTAAGCAAAAAAGGAGCGTTGTGATGAATGAAACCGAAGNNACAGTGGCTTAATTTTTAACGAAGTGCTTTTTGGGTTAGCCATTATCGCCTTTTTCTTCTTATTAGTTTTAGAAAAAAAACGGCCTTATCGCACCTTTTCGCCAAAGGTCTACAAAGAATCTTTTATGACCAACACGACGGCATTTATTATCAACAATGTGATTCTCACTACTTTAAGAGCCTCATCACTCTTTCTGGTGGCACAACAATTTTCCACTTATGGCTTGCTGAGCGGCCTCTCTAATGGCCCCCTTAAATGGATTTTAGCATTTGCTTTTTTTGATTTAGCAATATATGTATGGCATTTTTTTAGCCATAAATACGAGACACTATGGCGCTTTCATAAAATTCATCATTGCGACAAAAGTTTTAATGTATCAACGGGATTTCGATTCCATGTTTTCGATTTACTGCTTGAAATTGTCTACAAGTGTATTTTTGTTGTCATTATCGGCGTCGATGCGTACTTGGTACTCTCTATTGAAATCATTGAATTATTTTTTATCTTTTTTCATCACGCCAACATTGCAGTCAAAAATGAAGAAGCGGTATCAAAATTTATCATTACCCCCTCTTTGCATCGCACCCACCACTCTACGTTACGCGCAGAACATGACAGCAATTACGGTATTGTGCTTGCCTTTTGGGATCGTGTATTTGGTACTCGCAAAGAACTCGTTCCCGCCAACATGGGATTAGATTTAATTGAAGCTGAAAACTTTGTACAACTTTTTTCACTGGCCTTTTTAACAGAGCACCATTTTAAAAAGCTACGCAGTTTAATTCCCAAAGGGAAAAAATAACACGCGCCTGGTCTATTAAATCATCATTTTATTTTCTATCGAGGCGCCTAACGATGATTATCAAAACCATAAAAGCCATTCCCAGCCATGAAATTACCGATGAACAGGTATTTATACAGCGGCGCACGCTCATAAAATCGCTACTTGCCGCCACCCTCGTTGGCAACAGTCGAACGCTTTTTGCTCAAAACAAAGCGGCGGCGTGGCCATCAATTGCGCAGAGCGAATTATCCACAAGCACCCTCTCTCCAACGCCAGCAAAACTGGTAAAAGAATATACAAACTACTACGAATTTAGCTACAACAAAGAAGAGAGTACCTCGCTTGCACAAGCGCTTGATGTGGATCCCTGGTCAATTGAAATTAGCGGTGAAGTGGAAAATCCAAGTAAATTCCATTTAGAAGATATTTTGAGTAAGCAAACACTTGAAGAACGCATTTATCGATTTCGCTGCGTGGAAGCGTGGTCGATGGTTGTCCCATGGGTGGGCTTTCCTCTGGTTAACGTCCTTAACATGGCAAAACCGCTTTCATCAGCGCGTTTTGTCAAATTCACAACGGCGCAAAAACCCGATGTTATGCCCAATTTACGCAATGAATCCATCTTGCAATGGCCTTATACGGAAGGATTGCGCATCGATGAAGCCACGCATCCGCTTACCCTTCTAGCCGTTGGTATGTATGGCGAACGCTTGCCCAAACAAAACGGTGCTCCCCTGCGTTTAATTGTGCCGTGGAAATACGGTTTTAAAAGCGCTAAAGCCATTGTCAAAATTGAATTATTAAAAACGGCGCCACTTACTAGCTGGAATAAATCTGCGCCCAATGAATATGGCTTTTATGCTAATGTCAATCCAAGCGTACCGCACCCGAGATGGAGTCAAAATAGTGAGCGCTTATTGGGGAGTGGTTTTTTTAGCCCACGACGTCAAACTGAATTATTCAATGGCTACGGGCAACAAGTAGCGCGTTTATACAGCGATATGGACTTACGGCATTTCTTTTGATGAATGAAAAAATAATGACATTACTGATGGCAGTGCAGAGCAAAAATCATCGTTGGTCGCTCATTTTTACGCTTTGCTTATTGCCACTCGCGGGACTCATTCTGGATATTCTTTTTGATAATTTAGGCTCAAATCCCATTCAAGCCTTGCACATTCGCTTAGGTGATTGGTCACTGCGATTCCTTGGCATTACGCTTGCTATCACGCCCATTCAAACCATCACGCACTGGCGTGGCATGGCGGATTATCGAAAATTATTTGGTTTGTATTCGTTTTTTTATGCCACGTTGCATCTACTCACCTATATTGCTGTTGATAACAGTTTTATGTGGGGAATTATTTGGACAGATATTCTGGAGAGCCCTTANNTGGAAAAAACTACATCGTCTTATCTATGCAGCGGGTATTTGTGGCGTCATTCATTATTTTTGGCAACTTAAAGGTAACCTCGCCGAACCGCTACTCTACAGCTTGATTTTATTTTTGCTTTTGGGCTTTCGTGTACTTGTTGAATTGATGCGTCGTCGGTTCAGTAATATGATGATTCCTCGACGTTTTGAGTAAAAGAAGCTTAAACATGGAAATTAAAACCCGCGTGCTAAATCCGCCTTAATATCGTCAATTGACTCTAATCCAACTGACACACGCACTAAATTATCGCCAATACCTGCTTTAGCACGCGCTTCTGGCGTGAGACGCCCATGTGTCGTGGTTGCAGGATGCGTAATAGTTGTTTTGACGTCACCCAAGTTGGCTGTAATCGAGAGCATCTGCGTGGCATCAATGAGTTTCCATGCGGCCTCTTTTCCACCTTGCACTTCAAAACTGACCACCCCGCCAAAATGGCTTTGTTGCGTTTGCGCTAGCTTGTGCTGTGCGTGTGAGGTTAACGCGGGATAATTCACTTTTGAAATACTTGGCTGCGTGGTGAGCCAATGCGCGAGTTGCGTTGCATTATCACAATGCGCTTTCATGCGTACAGCAAGCGTTTCAAGGCCACCTAAAAACACCCACGCATTAAACGCACTCATCGTCGCGCCACCTGTGCGCAAGTAAGGGTAAATATATTTTTCAATAATGTCTTCGCTTGCAACCACCGCACCACCGACACAACGTCCCTGCCCATCAATGTATTTTGTAGCGGAATGTACGACAATATCCGCACCTAACGTCAACGGTTTTTGCAGCGCGGGTGTACAAAAACAATTATCCACCACGAGTAAGCAATTATGCGCGTGTGCGACATCGGCTAACGCACGAATATCGGCAATTTCAATCAAAGGATTGGAGGGTGTTTCTAAAAATAGCAAACGGGTATTGGATTTGATTGCAGCTTCCCATGCGCTAACATCCACTAAATCAACAAAATCGGTCTCGACACCAAATTTGCCAAAATAATTTTGAAAAAGCAGTACCGTATTGCCAAAAACACCGCGCGAACAGACAACATGATCACCCGCTTTGAGCAACCCCATACCAACCGCCATAATTGCCGCCATGCCTGACGAAAACGCAAGGCAACGCTCCCCTTTTTCCATGAAGGCCAAGCGATCTTGAAAGGCACTCACCGTAGGATTGGTAAAGCGAGAATAAATATTACCCGATTGCTGGCCAGTAAAACGCAATGCTGCGTCCGCCGCACTTTTAAAAACATAACTGGACGTGGCAAAAATAGGCATACTGTGCTCATCCTCGTGCGTGTGATGATGCCCAGCACGGATGGCTTGGGTTTCAAGGGCGTATTCATTCCAGTCGATAGC
>DPKY01000179.1 GCA_003542275.1 Methylococcaceae bacterium
GTGAAATTTGTGCATACCGTCGCGGCAGGGTATGTGACAGGCTCGATGTTTGTACTGGGTATTAGCGCGTTTTATTTGCTCAAACATCAAGACGTGGCGTTTGCGCGTCGCTCTTTTCGGATTGCCTCAGGATTTGGTTTGGCTGCTATTTTATCGGTCATTGTGTTAGGCGATGAAAGTGGTTATACCGTCGGTGAGGTGCAACGCGCTAAACTGGCTGCCATTGAAGCGGAATGGGAAACGCAAACCGCGCCCGCGTCTTTTACCCTTATTGGCCTGCCAAATGAAGACACCCATAAAACAGACTATGCCATTAAAATTCCCTATTTACTGGGCTTGATTGCCACGCGCTCTATTGATGAACAAATTGATGGACTCGATGTGATTGCAGAGCGTAAACGTCACCGCATTGAAAACGGCATGATCGCGTATGAAAATCTGCAAATTTTGCGTGAAGATAAAGACAATGCCATCGCAAAAGGTATTTTTGAAAAACACAAAGCGGATTTAGGGCACGGCTTGTTGCTGAAAAAATATACCGAGAATGTGGTAGACGCCACGCCCGCACAAATTGATTTAGCCGTTCACGACGCTATTCCCAAAGTTGCCCCCATGTTTTGGACGTTTCGAGGCATGGTGTTTTGTGGCGTGATGATGTTATTTATTTTTGCCGCCTCGTTCTATTTCAACATGAAGCGCGACGCACACAATCAACGTTGGCTATTGAAAATGGCTTTTTGGGGCATACCGCTGCCTTGGATTGCCAGTGAATTGGGTTGGATTGTTGCAGAATATGGTCGTCAACCTTGGACGATTGCTAACATTTTGCCTACACATTTGAGTACGTCAAGTTTGAGCAGTGATCAACTCTATAGCAGTATTGGTGGTTTTGTGGTGATGTACACAGCGCTGCTTGTGATCGAGTTGTTTTTAATGGTGAAATACATTCGTCTTGGCGCCAGCAGTTTACATACAGGCAATTATCATTTTGAAAAACAAGGAGGCGTTCATGTTGGACTATGAAGCATTGCGCATTATTTGGTGGGGTATTTTAGTCTTTTTGATTTGTGGCTTTGCCGTGCTTGATGGTATGGATTTTGGCATTGCGATGCTGCTGCCCTTTCTAGGCAAAACCGATGAAGAGCGGCGCGTGATGCTCAATACGGTAGGCCCCACATGGGAAGGCAGTCAAACATGGCTGGTCACGCTGGGCGGCATTACGTTTGGCGCATGGTCGATTGTCTACGCTGTGTTGTTCTCGGGGGTTTATGCGGGACTGTTACTGTTATTGTTTGCGTTGTTTTTGCGTCCTGTGGGGTTTGATTATCGCAGTAAATTAGCCAATCCGGCGTGGCGTCATTTTTGGGATTGGGGGCTCTTTGTGGGCGGCGCGGTGCCTGCGGTGGTACTGAGTTTGGCTGCTGGCAATATCTTGGTAGGCTTGCCTTTTGAGTTAGATGCAGATATGCGCTCAACTTATACAGGTGGTCTGTTGGATTTGTTTACGCTTTTTCCGTTGCTGTGTGTGCTAATTGGCGTGGCGCTGTGTCTTTTGCAGGGGAGCGTTTATTTGCATTGGAAAACGCAAGGTGACCTCGTCACGCGAGCGCAGACCATCATTCGATGGAGCAGTGTTGTTTTTGTGGGATTGTTCCTTGTTGCAGGGGTGTGGGTGGCAATGGGGCTTGAGGGGTACAAAATCACATCACTTATTGATACCAGCATTACTGCGCATCCTCTGCATAAAACCGTTGAAAAAAGCACAGGGTTATGGCTGGCGAATTACGGCAATTATCCGTTGTTAATCCTTGCACCTTTGATCGCCGTGACTTCTGCGCTGTTAACGCCTATTTTCACAGCAAAACAGCACAGCGCAACGGCTTTTGTACTAAGTAGTTCAGCGATGATTGGTGCTATTGTCACAGCGGGTGGCTCTATGTTCCCCTTTGTGTTGCCTTCGAGTTTATCAATGACCAGCAGTTTAACGATATGGGATGCAAGTGCAAGTCACTACACGATGAAAATGTTACTGGCCGCTACCGTTGTGTTTATGCCCATTGTGTTAGCGTACACAATATGGGTATATCGTATTATGCGTGGTAAAGTCACTGTTGAACAAATACACGCGAATACGCATACGATGTATTAAAATGCTTCACAAAAAGTCAACATATTAAATTGATGGAGCATGGATTGGGCAGAAAAACTTATAGTGTATGTGTGTGTTTTGTTGTGATGGGAGGCACTTGTGCGCAAGCTGATTGGCATTTTAACGCAGACAACGCCGGTTATTACACCGATGATGTGGCATTGTTTTCTGCCACGCGGCGCTTGTCGCTCAAAGACGACCCCACGCAGCCCAATATCGACAAAACAGGGCAGGGCAGTGATTTTATTTATGAACCCAGTCTTGAAGCCGAGTGGACGGGGCAAAACGCTTTCGGTGAGATAAGTGCTGCCGCTGACGTGGGAGCGTATGTTTTTACTCATCAAACAGCGTTTTCACATGGCTTATTTGATTTTGAATTAGCGCAGTCATTTGATACACAAACGAAATTGAGTTTGCATTACAATTTT
Organism: Methylococcaceae bacterium; assembly: GCA_003542275.1. GTDB lineage: Bacteria > Pseudomonadota > Gammaproteobacteria > Methylococcales > Methylomonadaceae > UBA10906. The sequence goes on from DPKY01000179.1 coordinate 2,578, forward strand.
GTGCCTGATTTGTTTTTAGGTAAAAATACATTTTTGCAACCTTCTGGCAACGAAGCGGTATTTGATGAATCACTGAGCAGTCATTATTGGTCATTGCATATTGATCAAAATCTCACCCAAGACGTGATTATTCGCTTGTTGAGTCGTTATGGTATGCGCAATTATCAAGCGCCTTTTACCTATCGTGATACGCAATTTTGGACGATTGGGCCGCATCTTGAATGGGATATAAATGACGACGTCTCACTGCTTGTTGGCTATCATTATGAACGTGGGGCGGCAGAGCATCGGCGCATTACGCATTTTGCTGATGACCTTTCCTACACCAACCATTATGCGTCAGCGGAGCTGAAAATAAAATTGTGCGAGTCGCTTGCGGTTAATTTTGACGTAGATTATGAGCACAATGCGTCCATGAGTGATTTGCGTGAAGATGAGCGTTTTGGCGCAAAAGAAAATATTTATCAAGGCGAAATTGAAGTAGAGTATGAACTCACGCACGCTACGCAACTTAAATTAGGCTGGCAACATGGTAATCGAAAATTAAGCACTGAAATCGCAACAGTGAGAAACAATAATGCGTGGCTGGGATTTGAATATAAATTTTAATGCTATTTAACATGAGGTGAGTAATTATGTGGTATTTTGCGTGGATTTTAGGCGTGAGTCTTGCGGCGGCGCTGGCCATTATCAATTCAATGTGGCTTGAACTTGGAGATGACGCTGATGCAAACTTTTAACAGAAAAACGCTAGGGGTTTTAGTGGGCAGTTGCCTTGTTTTGGGTGGTTGCAACAATGATATGAAACAATCCAAGCCTGTTAGTGTAGTGAAATCGTCTTATACGTCAAGTGCGGTAGTGCTGTCTGGAAAAGTAGAAGGTCTTGCTGAACGTGTTGAATTGTTTGATGTAGCCGAGCATAACATTGCCTCTGCACAAGTACAAGAAAAAGGGCGTTATCAAATTGATGTACCTGAACATACCAAATTNNATGACAAGCTATGACATCAACGCGCTGACAACACGCATTGCGCAACGAGCCAAATCATTGGGTGGCTACACTCGCCAAAATATGGTCTTAGCCGCTGGTGATAGTGTTAACGTGCCTGATGCGAATAAAACCACAACTGGATTTCGTGGTGATCCCACGTCGCAGTATGGTGGTTGGCATTAAATTTGGTGATTTTAGCTTTGGAA
>DPKY01000278.1:0-4751 GCA_003542275.1 Methylococcaceae bacterium
GGTCATTGCTGTGCATCACGACACGATTTTCAAAGAAAATGATCATGTCATCATGTTTGCCATGAATAAAAAATTGATTCCCCATATCGAAAAATCCTTTCAACCCATTAGCATTTAAGGCACATTGATGAGTTCTTTCTTTACGCTTATTCATGTTCTTGGATTAGTCACTTTAGGATTTAGTGGACTGATGACCAGTTGCTTGCTGACCTCTTATTTCAACAATGATGGCGCCACGCAAGCTTTTTCAGATGCTACAGTCATCGCGTTAAGTCTTGGCACGGTGATGTTTCTCTCCACCATCAAAACACAAAAAAAACTTTCACGACAAGCCGGTTTTTTATTGGTTGCTATGACGTGGTCACTAAGCCCCATGCTCTGCACACTCCCTTTACTCTTCCATTTTCCTAATTTAAGCGTGGTGGACGCTTACTTTGAAACGATGTCTGCCCTAACCACAACGGGCGCAACGGTGCTTGCTGGCCTTGATAATTATCCCATGTCAATTAACCTCTGGCGCAGTGAGTTGAATTGGATTGCAGGAATGGGGATTATTATTTTCGCGGTCGCCATTTTACCCATTTTGGGTATTGGTGGGATGCAACTCTACAAAGCAGAAACACCCGGTTCAGTGAAAGAATCTGACTTACCACCGCGCATTGCTCAAACCGCTAAAGCGCTCTGGCTTGTCTACGCGGGCATTTCAGCGGCGTGTATTGTGTCGCTAAAACTCGCCGGCATGGGATGGTTTGATGCCATTTGTCATGCGTTTTCAGCCATGAGTTTAGGGGGAATGTCAACGCACGATAACAGTGTGGGCTTTTTTGACTCTGTTCCAATTGAAGTGGTGTTAACCCTTTTTCAACTGATTGCAGCCATCAACTTTGCGACACATTTTATCGCGATACGCAAATTATCATTAAAGCCGTATTTGGGCGACATGGAAGCCTTAAGTTTTTTGACATTGGTACTGAGTAGTTGTTTATTTGCAGCGGGTGTTTTGCAATATGAAGGTGTTTACCCTGATTATCTCACCGCGCTACGTCACGCTTCGTTTAACTTAGTGACCATTGCCACCGATTCGGGTTTTGCCAGCCAAGATTTTAATCAATGGCCTATTTTTGTGCCGATTTGGATGTTGTTTTTGAGCTGTTTGTCCGCGTCATCCGGCTCGACGGGGGGCGGTATTCGCATGATTCGTACCATCATTTTAATCAAACAAGCTCGCCTTGAAATGTTTAAATTTATTCACCCCTTTGCTATTCGCCCCATGAAAATTGGCGGCTCCGTTATCAGCAATAACATTATTACGTCTGTTATGGGGTTTATTTTTCTCTATTTCATTTGTATTGTGATTTTAATTTTTGCGTTGCTACTCACAGGGCTTGATTTTCTCACCTCATTTTCGGCCATCATTGCCTGTTTTAACAACGCTGGGCCGGGCTTAAATTTAGTTGGGCCTGCATCAAATTATTCCGTACTCAACGATGCGCAAACGATGATTTGCACGTTTGCGATGTTGCTTGGACGCGTACAAATTTTCTCGATTGTGATTTTATTTGTGCCCGAATTTTGGCGAAAATAACCCTTATTTACTGTTTAAACTTAATATACACAGAAGAAACGTATGCAAGAACACGATTGTCTACGACGATTTTTATTTGAAAAGCACGGTATTCGCGGTGTTTGGGTGCAACTCACCGGCACTTGGCAAGAGGCTAAACGCCATCAAAAACAACCCGATATTGCGCTCAATACACTCGGTCAAGCCCTTGCGGCAACCACCATGCTGTCTACCACCGTAAAATTTGATGGCGCACTGGTGCTACAAGCACAAAGCGATGGCGCTATTTCAACACTGGTGGCGCAAGCGAGCAACCAAGGCAAAATTCGCGGTGTTGTCAGAACACGCGCTGAAATTAACACGGGAACACTACAAGAATTATTTGGTCAAGGTCAGTTAGTTATCAGCATTGACACCGGCACAGGGCAACCTTATCAAGGTGTTGTCGCACTACAAGGTGATACTATCGCCCAAGCGCTGCAAACCTATTTTGAGCACTCCGAGCAGCTCAAAACGCGCCTGTGGCTATTTGCCAATGCGACGCACGCCGCTGGCCTTTTGCTTCAAGCACTGCCCTCGCAGGAGGAAACCACTGATTCATGGGATACACTGGAAATTTTGGCGAATACGCTCACACAAGATGAAATTTTCGGTCTCGATTGCCATGATTTGTTGCATCGTCTGTTTCATGAAGAAGAGGTGCGATTATTTCCCTCTGAACCCGTCGCATTTGAATGTTCTTGTTCACGAGAGCGAATTGAAAACACGCTACGCGCCATGGAAGCTAGCGAACTTTATGCGATTTTAGATGCGCAACAAATCATTGAGGTCACCTGTGAATTTTGCAATAAAACGCAAACATTCCATCATAGCGATATAGACACTTTGTTACAAAATTCGTGATGAAGTGTGATTTTTTTTAAGTAATTCGCGCTACAATGGCAAAATTTAAGCCTTAAATAAAAACAAGGGGGAAGAAGGTGTCGCACGATATTCGTCAAATTGCTGTACTGAGCGATGTTGAAATTGAAAACTACCTCACAGAAAACCTGCCACATTGGGTCTATGAAAAAGGCTGGATTCGCCGAAAAATTAAAACGAGCGGATGGAAATCCACGCTAATGGTGGTGAACACCATCGGCCATCTCGCCGAAAAAGCGTGGCATCATCCCGATTTATCGGTGTCTTATGCGTTTGTGATAGTTAAATTAGTAACGCATGAGGCAAAAGGCATTACAGAGAAAGATTTTGCATTAGCAAAAAAAATTGAAGAAGTTGTCATGTGGGATGCGGCGCAAGATTCACAAGGAATCTTTGAAGGGACGCCAGACGACCCGCGTTTTAAATATATTAAAAAAGACTAGGCGGTTTCATGACGGAAATAAAAGAAGTACCCAGCCCATTTTGTGGCATGGGCACAGATGATTTAACCATAGCAGTAACGGGGCAGCGCGTAGAAGTCATCGCACATGGCTGCGAGGTCAACACCCCCGCTTTTGAGCAGCCTATTACGGATACAAAGCCACGCATTCAAGGCAAAGAAGTGAGCTTAGAAGAAGCGGTTTCCCATGCGGCCGCGTTATTGAAAAATACGCATCTGCCTGTCATTGGTGGCTGTGCAACCGATGTGAACGGTATGCGTGGTGTGCTTGCCTTAGCGGATCGCATTGGCGCGGTAGTGGATAACGCGAATTTTAATAATGCACGAAAAAATATTTTAGCCCTCCAAGATGGCGGCTGGATGAATACCACGCTTGCTGAAGTGAAAAATCGCTGTGATGTATTGGTGATTGTGGGAACCGATTTAGAAAGCTTCGCCCCCCGTTTTTTTGAAAAATACCTCTGGAATGAGGCCATGTTTTTAGATAATACCAGCGAGCGCGACATTATTTATTTAGGCACCCGCCCCTCTGGATCCGCCTCGACATCCCCTTTAGGCNNTGGCACGCCCCCCTCTGGATCCGCTTCGACATCACCTTTAGGTAAAAAACCGCATATTTTTGAATGTGCAAACGAAAACCTTCCCGAAGTGATTGCTGTTTTGCGTGCTTTAGTAAAAGGACAGCAAATTCAAGCGACGTCCGTTGCTGGTATTTTAGTGAGTGATTTGGCCGATATTGCACAAAAACTCAAAGCCGCCAAGTATGGTGTCGTGACATGGGCCGCAGGAGTCCTACATTATTCTCATGCTGAATTGACCGTTCAAACACTTTGCGACATGATTAAAAATCTCAACGAAACGACGCGTTGCTCAGGTTTTCCATTAGGCGGTAAAGAAGGTGATCAAACGGCAAACCAAGTGTGTGGCTGGACGTCAGGCTACCCTGCGCGAGTGAGTTTTGCGCGTGGCTACCCCGTCTACGACCCCTTTTTATTTGAAAGTGGCGCATTACTTGAAAACGGCGAAGCGGATGCGCTCGTTTGGGTCAATGCGTTTAATGCCCACGCCACGCCACCTAAAACTGCACTGCCAACCATTGTCGTCGCACGCTCTGGCATGACATTTGAAAATGAACCCGATGTCTTTATTCCTGTGGGCACGCCCGGCATTGACCACAGCGGACACGCTTATCGACTTGATAATGTTGTCGCTATTCGATTAAAAAAATTGCGCGATTCAGCATTACCTAGCACCGCAGCCGTTTTATATGCGATTGAGAAAAATTTACGCGAGGAAGGAGTATGTTAATTAAATTAACCGGCGGTACCGTTTATGATCCAGCCAGCGGTGTTGATGGAAAACAACAAGACATCTACATTCAAAACGGCAAAATTGTGCATCCACCTCAAGGTGAATTTCAAGTAGATAAAGAATACGACCTAAAAGGAAAAGTGGTCATGTCAGGGGCCATTGATATGCACACCCATATCGGTGGCGGAAAAGGCAATATCGCCCGCACGCTGCTACCCGAAGATCATCGCCTCGACCCCGTGGCAAGTACGCATATTTGCCGCTCTGGCTGTGGTCACGCTGCGCCAAGTACCTTTATCACCGGCTATCGCTATGCGGAAATGGGGTATACCGCCGGCTTTGAGCCTGCCGTGTTGCCTATCAATGCACGTCAAGCACACATGGAAATGGGCGATATTCCCATTCTTGATAAAGGCGGTTATGTCATGTTGGGAAGTGATGATTATCTCCTGCGAATGCTCACCGCTAAAAAAGACCAAAAAGCCATTAACGATT
>DPKY01000278.1:4761-4950 GCA_003542275.1 Methylococcaceae bacterium
AGACGAGCAAAACAGCCATTATGGGGTGACGCCACGTGATATTTTGCGTGTGTTGGCAACGGCTGTAAAAGACATTGGTGTCTCCCATCCACTGCACGTACACGGTTGCAATTTAGGGGTACCTGGTAACGTAGAAACGACGCTGGATACGATTCAAGGCATTGGTGGCTTACCCATGCACTTGACGCA
>DPKY01000099.1 GCA_003542275.1 Methylococcaceae bacterium
CCATCGTATAGCACCGCATAAGGATGAATAACACAATTTTTACCGATTTTGACGTGTCGCCCGACACTTACGCCAGTGAGAATAGCGCTGTTTTCACCAATCTCAACACCCTCGTCAATCACCGCAAACGCGCCAACGTGTACATGACGTGCCAACGAAGCGGTTTTGGCAATAACGGCGTGTGGGGAGAGCGTGGGCGTATAGGTGGCTTGAGGATGCAGAAGTGTCACGGCTTTAATAAACGCCATTTCAGGGTCAGCGCAGCGTAGCAAAATTAACGTGTCGGGGAGGGTTTCTACGTCAACATCGGCTTTAATAAAACACGCAGAGGCTTGCGTGGTGCGGAGAAAATGACGATAACTCGCTTGCGTTAATTGCGTGACTTGCCCTGTTTGCGCGGAGGCAATATCGTTAGCGGCGGTAATCAAAACTTGCGCGTGGATGCTATTGCCTTCCATGGTGGCGTTGCAGTACGTGGCGAGTTCGTGAAGGGAAATTGTCATGGATTGTCCTCTTTCGTTTTTAAATAATGTTAAACACGCTTAACACGCCAGCCAGTGGCCAGATTGACCTCCTGATTTTTCAAGCAGGCGTACACCATAAATGATCATGCCACGATCAACGGCTTTGCACATATCATAGATAGTGAGTAACGCCACTTGCGTGGCTATTAACGCCTCCATTTCCACGCCTGTTTGGGCGGTCGTTTTCACTGTTGCTTGGCAGCGAATACACGGCTGCGTGCTATCTAAAGTGAAATCAAGCTCAACGTGCGTGAGCGCGAGGGGGTGACAGAGCGGAATAAGATTGGCTGTTTGCTTGCTGGCCATAATGCCCGCAATACGCGCAATGCCAAGTACATCGCCTTTTTTGTGTCCGCCTTGTGCAATAAGCGTGAACGTGTCGGGTTTGAGCGCAATAAATCCCTCGGTAATAGCGAGGCGTGTGGTCGTGGCTTTGTTGCCAACATCGACCATGTGCGCATGACCGTCGGCGTTAAAATGGGTAAGTGGCTGAGTTGTCATGAGTGAGTGGCGCGTTTTAAGGTTTGGTGGCGAAGACAAGCGCATTGACACCGTGGCGATAAGAAAGGTTGATGGCGATAAATCCGGCTTCTTGCAAGGCTTCAAGGGCGGGTGTTTCGCGCATAATATGATTTTCTGATTCATCATTAAACAAATGAATAATCCAATGTTCAAGTAAATCGAGTTTATTTTCAGCTACCAACACGCGAAAATACCCAGCGACTTCTTCTTGGGTATTTTTTGTGTGCAATGACACATTATCAAGCGCATAACGGTCACCGTTGATAAATTTTCCCCCGGGTTTTAACACACGGTAAATTTCGGTAATCACGTCACGTCGGTAGTCATTGGTAAAATTATGCAGCGTGTAGGCTGAGGCAATGACGTCTACACTCGCGCCAGGCAGATAATGCAACGCAGAGAGGGCATCAACCGAAGAGAAGGTTAATTGTCCCGTTTCCACCCAACTGTTGAGCGTTTGTTTCGCCTGATTTTGCATAACCGGTTCATTATCCACGCTAAGAAGGCGTGTATTACTCGCGCTACGTAACAGCGCAAGTGTCGTGATACCCGTGCCGCCGCCCAGTTCAATGACGTTGAGCGTTTCAGATGGCTTGCGTGAAGCATAATCCCCCAACGCTTCGCCCACTAAATGACTCATTTTGGTCGCTTGTGGACAAATAAGGTTGAGCATATCGTAATCTTGGCCAATGATGCCCGAAAATAAAGCGTCGTAATTTTCACTCATCACCTTTACGCTCCCTGTTTTGCATCGACTTTGGCTTGATAGGCGGCAAGTTGCTCAGGCGTTGCCGGCGTTTGATAGCGCGTTTTCCACTCTTCGTAGGGCATTCCGTACACAATATCACGCGCCTGATCGTAATCGAGCGCAATGTTTTTTTCTTGCGCACTGGCAAGGTACCATTTTGCAAGACAGTTTCGGCAAAAATCAGCGGTTAACATCAATTCAATGTTTTGGACATCCGAGTGCGCTTTTAAATGCGCAATCAAGCGCCGAAAAGCGGCGGCGTCGAGTTCTGTTTGTTGTGAGGGTGTCATGGCGTTCTCGCTAGGTAAAATTCAATTAAATGGCCTCGCGCATTCTAGCAGAATTATCTAGCCTATACATTGCGCAGTAAAGATTTTACAATAATGCACAGGTTTAAGCGTTAGGCTTTTACCGTTGATGATGTTACCTCGTCCATAATTTAGCCACGCCATTTTTAATGATTAAACAACTTGTTGAATTTTTCCCTATTCTGCTTTTTTTTATCGCTTTTAAACTCTACGATATCTACGTTGCGACAGCCGTTGTCATTATTGCGACAATTTTGCAGGTGGCGTATGCGTGGTTTGCCCATCGCAAAGTGGACACCATGCAGTGGATTACGCTAGTGCTCGTGATTGTGATGGGGGGGCTTACCTTGATTTTACATGATGAGCAGTTTGTGAAATGGAAATTATCAATTATTGAGTGGTTATTTGGTGGTGCTTTTCTTGTGAGCCAATTTGCGGGGCGAGCGCCTTTTATTGAGCGCATGATGTCAAGTCAGCTGACCTTACCAGCGGTGATATGGAAGCGTCTGAATTTGTGTTGGGCGTTCTTTTTCATTGGCGTGGGATGTTTGAATGTCTATGTGATGTTCCATTATTCAACCAATGACTGGGTAACGTTTAAAACCTTCATCGTGCCAGGGATGATGGCTGTTTTTATTGTATTGCAAATGATTTTTCTCTATAAACACCTGCCAGATAGTGAGGCTTAATACCGATGCTTTATGCCATTTTTTGTGAAGATACGCCAAATAGTTTGCCAAAACGGCAACAAGCGCGTCCTGCACATTTAGCAAGATTGCAACTTTTGCAAGACGCAGGACGTCTTGTGCTTGCTGGGCCATTACCGGCTATTGATTGTGATAATCCCGCAGAGGCGGGGTTTACGGGGAGCCTCATTGTGGCTGAATTTGCATCGCTTGAGAGCGCAAAAGCGTGGGCGAATGCAGACCCTTATCTTGACAGCGGTGTTTATGCGCATATTACCGTCAAACCCTTTAAACAAGTGTTTCCTTCATGACAAACCAAACCATTGATACGATTCGTCATTGCTTGACGACAGAACTCAAACCCACATTACTTGAAATTATTGATAATAGCGCTGCACATTCCGGTCATGCTGGCGCAAGAAAAGGTGGCGGTCACTACAATGTCACCATTGTCAGCTCAGCCTTTGAAAATAAAACCCTCGTTGCGCGTCATCAACTCATCTATGGCGCCTTAGGTGAATTGATGAAGCAAGATATTCATGCCTTAGGCATTAACGCACTCACTCCTACTGAAGAAAATAAAGGATAAATTCAATGAAACACACTTTACCGCTTGTCCTCATCGCTGGTTCCGTTTTACTGACCGCGTGTGATCAAAAAAATACGACGGCATCTGTTGCGCCTGTAGCTACAGTAAATAAAGCCGATGCGATTGCTCAGGTGAATGGTCAATACATTCCTAAATCGGCCCTCGACGAGCTTGAAAAAGAAATTGCGCAGCGCAGCCACGGGCAAACTTTCCCTAAAGAAAAGTTAGTGGACGAGTTAATTCAACGTGAATTGCTCATTCAAGATGCGCTGACGAAAAAATTAGATCAAACACCCGAATTTGTGAGCCGTTTAGCTGACGCGCGAAAAGCGTTGCTGTCACAATCGGAATTGCAAAAATTCATTGCGGATCACCCTGTGACCGATGAAGAAGTCAAAGCCGAATATGACAGCAAGGTTGCTGCGGAAAAAGGCGTGGAATATAAAGCCCGTCATATTTTGGTGAAAACAGATGCCGAAGCGAAAAAAATCATTGCTGAACTTGATAAAGGCGGAGATTTTGCAAAACTTGCCAATAAAAATTCTTTGGATGGTAAAGAATTGCAAAACGGCGGGGATTTAGGTTGGTTTGCGGCAGCGCAGATGGTAGCGCCTTTCTCTGAAGCCGTAGCGGCTTTAGAGGACGGAAAATATACCAAAACGCCCGTGCAAACACAGTTTGGTTTTCATGTGATTTTGCGTGAGCAATCACGTCCACAAACCCCACCCCCCTTAGATGCCGTCAAAGAGCAATTAGCGCCTTATTTGCAACGCCAAAAAATTGAAACGATGTTAAAAGGATTGCGTTCATCGGCAAAAGTTGAAGTGTTAATCCCCCTCACAGATGACAAGCCCAGTGCAGAGCAAGCGCCGGCAACGATTGAATCGGTACAACCTACTGAGCAAGCTGCTGAACCCGCCGCAACCACTGCGCCTGCAGAGCAATCTGCCCCAGCTCCTGCAGACAACGCTACGCCAGAGGCAGCGAAGTAGTTCATTGTTGTCGTAACAACACACATCCCGTGCTGATAATGTGCGGGGTGATGTGTTGTCTATTATCATCTTTTTATCTAAGAAGGGAGTGTTAAGAGATGTATCAGCATATTTTGCTTGCCGCCGATTTTTCGGAAAATACCGAATTTATTGTCGCGCGTGCGCGAGAGATAGCCCATCAGCACATGGCGAAACTGAGCGTGGTGCACGTGTTAGATAATATCCCTATGCCTGATACCAGTTACGGCACAATTATTTCCCTAGGCGATGAATTAGATAATCAGCAACTCAAGCAAGAAAAAATCGCACTCAACACACTAGGTGAAGCGCTCGGCGTGCCGAGCAATCAGCGGTGGCTGATTTGGGGAACCCCCAAAGAAGAAATCACGACCCTTGCCTTGCAGGAGGGGGTTGACCTCATTGTGATTGGCTCTCATGCGCGTCATGGATTGGCGCTGTTACTTGGTTCTACAGCAAGTGGCGTGCTGCATCATGCGCCCTGTGACGTACTTGCCGTGCGATTACATCAAGAAAATTAGTTAAAAAATAGTGAATACACAACACGCTCATGCCATTACGGCTATCTATCCAGGGACATTTGACCCCATTACGAATGGGCATTTAGATTTAGTTGCCCGCGCTGCACAGCTTTACCCGCAAGTCATTATTGCTATCGCTTCCAATAAGACCAAAGCGCCTTTATTTTCATTAAGTGAGCGCGTAGCACTTGCTCAAGAGGTCACCGCCCATTTTTTGAATGTGCGCGTGATAGGTTTTGATAATTTGCTGGTTGACTGCGCACGTGAACACGGGGCGCAAGTGATTTTGCGAGGCTTGCGGGCGGTATCAGATTTTGAATATGAATTTCAGCTCGCAGGAATGAATCGTCGCCTTGCGCCAGAGTTGGAAACGGTTTTTTTAACGCCAGCAGAACAATATGAATTTATTTCATCGAGCATGATTCGAGAAATTGCACGTCTTCAAGGAGATGTATCACATTTTGTGGCTGAAAAAGTGCATGAAAAATTGATTGAAAAATTTGCGCAACGCGATATTGAAACAAACATAATAAACTAAAAAATAACTTTTTATTGAGGACACGTTGTTATGGCGCTTATTATTGCCCAAGAATGTATTAATTGTGATGTGTGTGAACCCGAATGCCCAAATGGTGCGATTTCACAAGGTGAAGATATTTACGTTATTGACCCAATGCTTTGCACCGAATGTGTTGGGCACCACGACACACCCCAGTGCATGGAAGTTTGTCCGGTGGATTGCATTAGCAAAGATGCGCGGTTTGTGGAAGATAAAGACTCGCTTTATGAAAAATATTTAAAGTTAATTCGATAAACGTAAAAAAGGGCGAAAGTATTCGCCCTTTTTTATGTGTGATCATTTTTAACGGCGCTTAAGCTGACAATTTTCCTTGAAGAAACGCTAAAACGTCATTCATGGCAATATCTTGTGCTTGCTCGTCACAGCGGCCTTTGTATTCAACGGTTTGTGAATCGAGTCCACGGTCACTGACGACAAGGCAATGGGGAATTCCAATAAGGTCCATATCTGAGAACATAAAGCCAGCGCGAACTTTACGGTCATCAAAGAGCACCTCAATACCCGCGCGAGTTAATGCGTCATACAAAGTTTCTGCATACGCTTTTAAGCGTTCTGATTTGTGCATATTCATGGGGCAAATAGCGACTTGAAATGGTGCAAGATTCACTGGCCAGATAATGCCTCGACTATCATGATTTTGTTCAATAGCGGCGGCAATGACGCGTGAAACACCAATGCCATAGCATCCCATAATCATAATTTGATTTTTACCCGCTTCGTTAATGATACCCGCTTTCATCGCTTCACTGTATTTTGTACCAAGCTGGAAAATGTGTCCCACTTCAATACCTCGCGCAATAGTAAGTGTACCAAGGCCATCGGGGCTTAAATCACCTTCAACAACTGTGCGCAAATCCGCTACCTGCGCTGGGAGTGCTGCGTCACGCGCCCAATTCACACCTTGATAATGCTTGCCGTCTTGATTGGCACCGCAGACAAAATCTGACATGACCGCCACACTATAATCTGCAATAACAGGCATACTTAAGCCTATCACGCCAATGGAGCCCGCTTTACATCCACAAGCACGTTGAATTTCTTCATCACTTGCCAACTGAAGGGGAGAGGCAACGCCTGCCATTTTTTCTGCTTTAATTTCATTTAACGCATGATCACCGCGCACAAGTAACGCAACAAGGCTATTTTCTTCACTGCCTTTGACAATTAACGTTTTCACGCATTGTGTGGGTGCAATGTTTAAAAAGGTACAAATGTCGTCAATACTGTGTTGATTTGGTGTCTCAATTAACGTAAGCGCTTGGGTGGCGGGTGCGCGAGTTTGAGAAGGCATTAAAGCCTGTGCTTTTTCAACGTTCGCCGCGTAGTTGCTTTGTGTTGAGAAGGCAATG
>DPKY01000236.1 GCA_003542275.1 Methylococcaceae bacterium
CACTTAAAATATTATTAAAATCATGGGCAATGCCGGCGGTGAGTCGGCTGATACTTTCAATTTTTTGCATCTGATTCACTTGATTGGTCAGCATAGCTTGACGCTGCTGCGCCTCTTTTCTGTCTGTCACATCAAAGCAAATGGTAATATATTTTTTGGGGTAGCCTTGACGCCTCTCAAAATCGAGAATAGGCACAATCACTGTATTTGACCAGTACAGTGAACCATTTTTATGCCGATTACAAATATCATCACGCCATACCCTACCACTTTGTATAGCTTTCCAAAGATGACTATAAAACTCAGGCGGATGAAAGCCCGATTTTAACAAATTATGCGTTGAACCAATCAATTCTGCTTCACTGTAGCCCGAAATGCGGCAAAAATGTTTATTCACAAAGGTAATGATACCTTTATCGTCTGTTTCAGCAAAAATAGCCGCTTGGTCAATGGCAAAATGGTGTTCAAAGTAAGTTTGTTTTAAAAGCTCAATTTCCCTGCGTTCTTCTTTTTCAGTGACTAATTTATGACTGACATCATCTAAAATTTCTTCACTTTGCTGCTTGGCTTGATAAATTACACGGTAACGGTCGGTAAGCAGTAACGTAAAGACCAACAGTTCAAACGCCGAGCCAATTTGAAGACTGTTCACGGTAAAAAAATTCGTTGGAATCAGCGCCACCACCAGCGAGGTATTCACGAGCACACCAATGGCCAAAAGTGAAAAACTGGCGCAAATAAAATACGCGTTGCGCTGTTTTTGTAAAATGCCCATCACGCTCACACACAGCACCAGAACGGCCGAGAACGCAAACAAAATCACGACAAACTTTGCGATGTCAAAGCAGCACAGTAGCAACGCAGGAATCAGTAAATACAGGCTAATAAACACTTGTGTGAGGCTATCAAGGCGCGGCATCGTCCATTTCATGGATAACATTCGACGCATAAATGCCAGCTTTGTTGCCAGCGTTAGCGAACCAAAAAACAGCGCCCCCACTTGCGTTAATTGGGGGAAATGTGGCCATAAAAATTCAGCGCCCAGCCCACGATACGCTGTTAATGTCAGCGCAATAAAAAGTGTCATGCTCACGCAGAGGACATAATCAAATTCTTTTACAATCAGCGTCAGTGCAAGACAAAATAACAATATCGCAATCAGCACACCAAAATACAAGGCTTGAAAAGCGTATTCATTGCGCTCTTTTTGTTCAAAAGCCCGCGACTCCCATAAATTAACCGGTAAAATAATAGCGTTAGGTGAGAGCGCTCTAAAATAAATCACACTTTGGCTATGCGCCGCAATAGCGAGTGGGAAAGCAAAAATTCGACTTTTATAAGCTCGATTCTCAAAAGGCATAGCATAGCCGGTTTGCACGCTTTGCGTCTGTTGTGCATGGCGTAGCCAATAAAAATCAAGATGTTCAATAAGCGGATAATTGATTTCAATGACACGATTCACCGCGACATCACTACTATTTTCCAGCGTGAGACGTTGCCAATAGGCGGATTTTGAATAAGAAAAATTGATGGATTTTTCTAAACGCCCACTGGTTTTAAATTGCGCATCGATTTCAGCGCGTTGCACGTCGTTTAACGTTAAACTGCGTGTTGGATCTTCAAAAATCTGCAAATAAGACGTCAATACGACCGAAGAAGACTTATTTTCTTGCGCCACATCAACGCTCCCCCCCGCCCATGCTGCGAGAGTGGAGAATGTGAGGAGCACGATGAAAAAAAAGGAACGGAAAACGTCATGTTTCATAAAAATCCTTGATTATTTTTGTCGCGACGACGGCGCTAAAAGCTTGCACGCGCTCCTGCATAAACGGCTGCACCATAGAAATTAAAATCATTGAGTTCCGCGACATGATCGTTGGTGATATTTTCACCGCGAAGATACAACTGTATTTTGGGGGTTAAATCGTATTTTACTAACGTATTTACCCTAGGCGCCATATTGGCACGCATTGTGTTGCCTTGATCAAACCAAAATGTGTCGTGAATAGAAAATTCAATACGCCACATTAACGAAGAAAGCAAACGCCACTCATTCCAGAGCGTGCCTTGATGTTCTGGGCGATTGGGAATGTGAAGATGTGTCATTGGATTGATGGCGCACTGATACGTGTAATTTAGGCCTGTTTCCCACGCATCTGTCCAGCGATGTTTGCCTTGCACCTCACTTCCCCACACAATCGCTTCCGAGGCGTTATCAGCGCGAATCACGCCCGTTGTGGAATTGGTTTGCAAGACAATCATGTTGAGATAGTTTTGGTAATATCCACTCACACGCCACTGCGTCGCAGGAGAAAGCGTCCAATTGACGCCCATTTCTCCGCCAGCACTGCTTTCACCGCGTAGCTGTTGATTACCAAAAACAGGGTGCATTAGCTCACTGACCGCAGGCTGTCTAAATCCGCTGCCGCCATTGGCATAAAGGCGCACTGTATCGAAAATTTCCCGCTCGGCGCCAAGAGAAAAAACCGCGTGATTGCCATAAGGCTCACCAAAATCAAAACGGCCATCCGCTAACCATTTCCACTGATTCAATGTCACTTCACCACGCACTGTTGGACTGATGACGGTTTGTTGCGCTGTAAAATTAAGATTTTGCTGATGCTGTGCATTCACGCCCCAACTGAATTGCGCTTGATGCTGTGGGTCATCAAAAAAAACAGGGTGGGTATTTTTCCACTCTATCATCAAAAGCTGATTAGTGATGGCAAAAGGCTTAATGCGCGAGGTGACCATATTTTGTCTATCTTGCGTAAAGCCGGCCTGCAAACTCGTTGTCCAATGTTCGCTTAGGTCATAGTCACCTTGAATTTGTGTGACCCATGTTTCGTCAGATAATCGACCGCGTTTGTCGTCAAGCCAATGC
This sequence comes from Methylococcaceae bacterium, assembly GCA_003542275.1. Lineage (GTDB taxonomy): Bacteria > Pseudomonadota > Gammaproteobacteria > Methylococcales > Methylomonadaceae > UBA10906. The sequence goes on from DPKY01000236.1 coordinate 2,885, forward strand.
ACTTTTTTGCCAAGACGCCCAGGGCCGTCCATATCCTCATCAGAGCGTACAAAATACAGCGAGGCATTCAAGCGCCCTTTCGCAAAAGACTTTAACCAGTTTGCCGAGGCGTGGGTCATGCCAAAATTGTCATGTTCATTGCCATATTGTGATTGACTAAGGCCACTAAACACATCACTGCGCCCGACGACCACATTAAAATTTCCCGCCGCATTTTCCAATCCTTTGCCCACCGCACCGCGCAGTGTGTCATAGCTACCGCCTTCAAAACGCAACAAGCCTTCATTATGTTGAAATTGCCGTGTTTGCAAATGAATGGCGCCACCTAGCGTTCGACTGCCATGCCGCTCATCACCTGGCCCACGGGTGAGCGTCACTTGCTCTATGGCATCAGTGGGATAATGACTGAGTGAATACAATCCTGCAAAATTACCAAATAGCGGGATACCGTCTAAGGTCAATAAGCCTTGCCCCGCGCCACCCGCGCCACGCAAACTAATGACCGACATCATATTGCCAGTGCCTTGCGCAAGGGTGATGCCCGTTTGATTACGCAACGTATCAGTGATGTCGGGCATTTGTGTTGCGGCAAGTCTGTCATGGGTGAGCGCGGTTTGGGTATGCGTAGTGGTGAGCGCATTGTCTTGCGAGCCATCACTTTCAATGAGCATGGTTGCAAGTGGTGTCAGTGTATTCTCAGCCATCGCTTGTAGACAAAAAAAATAACAGACAAACGACACGGTATCACGCATTTTGGCGCTCTTTTTTCTCACAGGGTTAGCAATAGCTAAGTGTTGCATCGTATTCTCCATTTGTGCCTTGTTACGTTTCGATTGGACAAAATATGCCTCGTGAGCATATCGGATTGAATCGTATTGAATTGAGAGAGTAAACTTTCTTGATTGTAATACAAATTACGCAAAAATCGAGAGCATAAATGACTTAATTTTGATTTTTTTTCTTTTAAAACAATGGGTAACTAAATTTAAAGTAACAAGGTATGTGGAAAATCAAAGCGGGGAATATCGGCAGAAAAAGCGAAAAAAACGAGGCTAAAAAAGAGAGTAAAATCTTAAACTTGATGAAAGGCTATCAGCTCAGATAACGAATTAAAATTTAACTTACGCATCACTTCCGCTTTGTATTGTTTTGCAGTAGGCAGTGAAATTGCCAGTGTCGTGAGTATTTCGGTATTACTATAGCCTTTTACAAGTAAATAAAAGACTTCACGCTCACGCGGGGACAATTTATTCAACTCTTCTTCAATGAATTGCTGCTTGAGCGCATTGTTTAACATTTTCGTCTCAAGCGCAAAGCCGCGTGAAATGGCTTCAAGTAATTCGTTAATGCTAAAAGGCTTAATTAAAAACTCAATAGCGCCTTGTTTCATCGCCTTGATGGACTGCTCTACTGACGAGGCACCACTGATAAAAATAATGGGCATCGTATACTGCGCACTAGCAAGCGCTTCTTGTACTTGAACCCCGCTCAGTGCAGGCATATTCATATCGCAGACCACAACGCAAGGCATCACATTGGGCACATTTCTTAAAAAATCGACTGCACTGCTATAAGTGTGCACGGTATAACCTAAATTGAGCAAAATCAATTCAATACTTTGACGCACAGAGTCGTCATCTTCAAGCAAGCAGACGTGCCGTTGTTCTTCTTTATTTGTTGAAATGAAGTCTTTTAATAGGCGCATAACAAACAATTTCCCCTTTAAAATCAAAATAGATTTTTCCTATATTGCCAGAGTACAAGATAATTGACCATCATACGTTCGTATGAATAAAAATACGCAGTTTAATTTTGCGTATTATTATATGTAAATAATTTTTTCATAATTCAATGTCTTTATTTTAAAGGATTTTTTGAAAAATCCCTTTTATATCAATGCGACAGAAAACATGAGACATCATACGTTAGCATTAAAAAATATACGAAAAAATAATTGCGCATTATTGTATTAGGGGAATATCAATGATAAATGAAACGCCGCCATCTTGGCCATTTTCATAAAATAAAGCCCCTTTATGGCGCTTGACGATATGACGTGATAACCAAAGACCAATGCCCATGCCCTCCGATTTTGACGTTTTCATCAAATCAAAGAGGCCTTCGCCTATTTCGCTAGCAATGCCCGGGCCGTTATCTCGCACGACAATGCGCACGCGCTCTTCTTGCCTACGGGTGCTGATGTGAATGTCTTTGTCTTGTTTGTCTTGATTGTCCACGTCTTCAAAGGCTTCAATGGCGTTGTTGAGCAAATTGATAATGACTTGTTGAAATTCGCTGACACATAAAAAAATTTCCTCACCCAACGCCAAATCGAAATGAAGTTGAATATTTTTCATGGTTGCGCTAGGCAANNATTCTCATCCAGCGACACGCGCTCAAATTGATTTTTTGACGACGTGAAAATGAGTTTGAGTGAAGCGATAATTTCAGAGGCACGGGCATTATCTGCAATAATGCGCTCAAGCAACGCTTGTTTCATCGCATCATCGTCATGTTCTTTGAGAATAAATGCAAGGCATTGCGCATTCATTTGAATGGCACACAGCGGCTGACTTAATTCATGTGCAATCGATGCAGAAAGTACGCCCGTTTCGGCCATTTTTTGTGATTTAATCAACGATTCAATGAGTTTTTCTCTTTCGGCGAGCCATTCTTTCACCTCGTCTTTTTCATGTGTGACTTGCTTTAATTCTTCAATTTTCAAATTAAGCGCTGTCACCAATGCTTTTTCGCCCAGCAAAATTTTTTCAGAAATATAGCCACCTATCATCACGAAGGTTGCTAAATTCAGCGCTGTTAAGATCAGTCGCGCAAGCAAACCATTCGCTTGTTCTTGGTAAGCATATTGAATATGCCCTTCAAACACATCAAAGGCCGTTATCGTGCGCACAAAACACAAAATCAATAATGCTAACTTCAAATAAAAAATCGCTTTGATATGCAAGGTTTTTTCTTTTTTTAAGATATCCCACAGCTCATCAAGATGCCACAGTGTCACGAGTATGAAGACACTGCTAAACAAATAAAATCGATAAAGATACGGCGCTTTTTCAATAAATAAAACTGCAAAGAGAATAATAAATACAAATAGCATGGCATTAACGCGCCAACTAAATGCAATAGTCACGGGGCAATGAATGGCTCTAAAAAAGAGCCCCATTTTTAATAACGCCACCACCGCCAGCGTATTGCCGACAAATAAAAAGGCGTGCAGCCCCATTGAGCCTACCGCAAGAGTGATATTTGATAAAAGCAAAAAAAAGAGGGAAATAGCCCAGTTGAATTTTAATTGTGCGGGAATGTTTTGATTATTAAATTCAAAATAGGATTTTATCGCCAGTCCTAACGTAAATGCTGCAAACATAAGGTATGCAACTTGATTCACATTTTCCATTTGTGTCGCGCCCTATTAAATCTTTATGTGCGAAAAAGCATTTGAAGTGGTTTTTATGAGCTAAAAGTCATTAAATATGAAAGTAGGC
>DPKY01000149.1 GCA_003542275.1 Methylococcaceae bacterium
AGATGGCGGTGATGGAAAAGACATTTATCAATTCACTTTAGGTGATTCAAACATTGGGAATATCGATACACTTATTGGCAGTTTTAATGGCAGTCTAGCGGATAAAATCAAACTCATTGGTACATCGGGCATTATCGAAATTTTGCCAGAACAATCCGTTTCAACTTTATCAATAGCAGATATTAACACCTTGCTGGATTCAACAAATGGCACTGCGACATCAAAATTCAAAGGATTAGGCTATATCGATGTTTGTCCAATTACAACAACATCAGATAGCAAAAAATATCTCGCCATTGATTTTAATCAATCTGGTCAATTTGATCCAAATGATTTATTGATTGATGTCACAAATTCTACTTTTTCAACATCAACATCAACAGTAACAGGTGGTTTAACAGCCGATTTTATTTCTGCACAACGAGATGTGGCAACATTTAATGGTGGCTATTTAAAAACCAACATCAGTCCTTTTACAGGAATTTCTGCTTTTACGCTGTCTTTTTGGGTGAATCCTAAGTCATTAACAAATAGACAAGATTTGGTCGGTCAGAACGATCAACTGGAGATTTTTATATCTGATGATAATAGTTTACAAATTTGGATACCATCTATTGGTACCATCAAAATAAATAACATTAGTACCATCATCAACGTAAATAAATGGAATAATATTGTGATTACAGGCGATGGTGAGCAAGAAAATGTTTATATCAATAACCAATTAATGGGTAGTAGTTCTGCGCACAGCAAATCAATTTATCAACAACCTACTGGGCAAAAAGTTGATGTTTTTCGGATGGGTAACAGTGTTTCTACTTCAAGCTCATATTATCCATTAAACGGCGCTATCGATGACGTTGCCATTTGGAATAGCGCGTTAACGGCTACAGACATTGCAAATTTAAAAAATGGTGATAGCCCTAAATCGGTGGATTCGCAACATTTGACCCATTATTGGGATTTTGAAAATGGCTCAACTCTTGATACAGGAACGGCAGCGACTGCTGCGAGCAATTTGATACCTACTGGCGCTATAACCCTTGTAGGAGTAGTCTACTAATGATGAAGAAAAAATCTTTTTATTTCCACCACACGCTCGCGCTACTAGGATTGTCTTTTGCATCAAACGCATGGGCAGTGGGAGGCAGCGAATCCACAGATTTGCCCAGTGCAACGCCGCCAGCTCGCCCAGCCTATTTATCAGATAAAAAACCAACGTTTAGCTTACCTGAACTACCAGAGGCCAAGACCACACCGCCTAATCGAGAAAAAATGTTTATTGAGCGTTACACCTTTAGCGGCAATACCGTTTTTGATGAATCGGTTTTGCAAGACATGGCCGCGCCTTACACATCACGCGACGTTCGCATTGATGAACTCGAAGCGCTACGCCAACACATCACGCGCTATTACATTGAACACGGCTACATCAATTCAGGCGCCCGCATTGCTCCAGATGCCTTGCAACATGGCGTGCTGCATATTGATATTGTGGAAGGTAAACTCGACGATGTACACGTGCACGGTCAAGGCAATTTGCGTGAGGACTATATTCGCCATCGTTTGCGCTCAGATGAACCGCTCAACGTCGTGCAATTACAGGAAAAATTCCAATTATTGCTCACCGATCCGCTAATAGCGGGCATGAAAGGCAGTTTGTTGCCCAGTGCGCATTCAAACGGTAGCCTGCTTGATGTTGAAATCACTCGCGCCCGCCCTTATCAAGTGACCCTGTTTAGCAATAACTACCGCCCACCGTCAATTGGTGCAGAAGGCGGGGGCGTGAGCGCATGGGTGAGTAATTTAACGGGACTTGGCGACCGCTTAGATTTCACGTTTCAAGGCAGTGATGGCTCGCAGCTCTACAGTGGGGGCTGGCGCGTACCGCTTTTTGATGATGGCACGCAAGTGTATTTTAATTTTACCGAGGGCGATTCATCTGTTATTGAAAGTGCTCAAGCCCTAAACATTAACAGCCAAGTGCATAACATCGAAGCGGGTATCAGCCATCCTATTATCGACAGTTTGCGGCGAAAATTGACCATCGGTAGTAGTTTCGCGCTACGTCAAAACGACACGACGCTGCTTGATCATTCTTTCTCATTGATTTCTGGCGTGAATAGCGGACAAACACAAGCAACGGTGGTACGGTTTTATCAAGAACATATTGAACGCATGGAAAAACAAGTGCTAGCGTTACGCTCAACCTTTAGCGTTGGACTGGATGCGCTGGGCGCGACGGTGCAAAACGCGCCTTATCCCAGCAGTGAATTTTTTGCGTGGCTGGGGCAAGGGCAATATGCCCACCAACTCTTAGATAATACCTCGCAAGTTGTGTTGCGCAGCAATATTCAACTCAGCAATCATGCGCTGTTGCCACTTGAGCGCATGGCAGTGGGGGGTGTCAACACGGTGAGAGGCTATAGAGAAAATGAATTAGTGCGTGATGAGGGGTTTAATTCAAGCATCGAGTTTCATTACCCGTTGTTTGGTGAGCTCACGTCTGCCCATCATCTCACACTCATGCCCTTTATGGATTATGGCGGCGCATGGAATCAAAACGCATCCGCAACGTATTTGCATTCAACGGGGCTGGGTTTGAATTGGAAATGGAATCAACTCGAGGCAGAATTTTATTGGGCACATAAAATCAACGCCCCCCAAATTCGCCAACACAGCAATCTACAAGATGAAGGCATTCATTTTCAAGTGAAATGGGAGGCATTTTGATGAAAACACTTTTTTTAAAATGGCTCACAGTGAGTGCGTCGTTGCTCTTTTTTACTGCCACGCAAGCGGCTTCTGATTTTGATTTCACGCTCCATGAGGGCCTAGCGTGTAAACAGCAGGGGTTGATCAATCAAGCGGAACATCGTTTACTTGAGGCGAAAGCCTCTGCGCAAACGCCTCTGCAACAAGCGCAAGCAGCCGGTGAGCTGGGCATGATTTATTTGCGACTGCATCGCTACAATGAGGCAACGCCACTGCTAGAGAGTGCTTATCAACGCACGGAAGGTAGCGAGAAAGCTACTTATGCTAATTGGCTAGGCAATCTCTACAGCGCCCTGCATGACAACAATAAAGCCCGCGATTATTACCATCATGCCGTGACTTTTGCAGGGGAGAATCAAGCACTCCTCTTTCGTGTCAACTTAAATCTTGCCCGAGCGATGGCGCCAACGGCACATCTTGAGGCATTAAAAAAAATCAGTGATCAACTCGACACGTTGCCCGATGATGCGCAGGACAAAGCGCGTTTGTTTCTCAATCTCGGTGAACAAGCAAGGGCACTGGGCGGTGACGGCTTGTCGATGGCCTACCACGCGTTTGATAGAGCTAGAACGCTGAGTTTTCAAGGCACACAGCCTCGTTTGCAAGCTGAGAGCCTTGATGCTCTCGCGTCACTCTACGAAGACCAAAAACGCGATGAAGAAGCGTTGCATTTGACATGGCAAGCCTTGGCGTTGATGCAAAACAGTCAAGAGCGTGATGTGTTGTTTACCCTCGAGTGGAGACAAGGGCGCCTTTTGCGTCAAACACAGCAACTTGCCGCCGCGCGTGAGGCATATCAGCGTGCTGTTGACCATCTTGAAATGATTCGCCAAGACATTCCTGTCGACTATCAAAACGGTAAATCGTCTTTTCGTGAAACACTTGAACCCGTGTATTTAGGACTGGCTGATTTACTGCTTCAACAAGCCAAGCAAGAGAGCGGCGTGATTCAACAAACGCATCTCAAGGCCGCGCGTGATACCGTTGAATTGATTAAACAAACGGAACTGGAAGATTTTTTAGGCGGACGCTGTACGGTCGAAAATGCGCGTCAAGCCAATATTGAGCAAATAGAGGATAAAACGGCCATTATCTACCCGATTATTCTCCCTCAACGCCTCGAGATTTTGGTGAGTACGCAAAAGGGGGTGTCACAATTTGTCGTTCCTGTAGAAGCGACGGCATTGACGGCACAAGTCCAAAAAATGGTGCGGAATTTACGCAATAATATCCCCGCGAACTCGCCCAAACTCTATAACTGGCTCATCGCACCAACGCAAGCGTTGCTAAAAGAGCAGGGCATTGACACGCTGATTTTTGTGCCAGACGGGTCACTGCGTATGTTGCCCATGTCCGCGCTGTTTGATGGTAAGCAGTATTTAATTGAACATTACGCGATTGCTACCTCGCCAGGCTTGACGTTATTTGACCCTACACCTTTTCAACGCAAAAGCTTTTCCACGCTCATTTTGGGCATGAGCAATCCTGGTGAGGTGGTCACAAAACTGCCACCGCCTGTCATAGGGGGCTTTATTCATGTTGATGATGAAAAAGAGGGGGGCGTAGAAAAAGATAACGCCACCACGGCAATCGCATCCGGTAACTCACGGGGTATTAGCGACAAAGGGCGAGGTCTGCGGGAATTAGTGAAAAAAAATCGCGGGGATATTGCCTCATTGATGCGCTCGGCGGAATTTGTGGAAGGCGTGAGAGAGCAATTAAAATTGCCTGGTGTGAAGCAAGAGGTGATGGCGTTAAGTGAGCAGTTGAGTGAAAACAAATTGCTCCTAGATGATAATTTTACCGCCGCGCAATTTAAACAAGAAGTGATGCTTTCACCGTATTCCATTGTGCATATTGCCTCACATGGGGTGTTTGGCTCGAATGCAGAAAATAGTTTTTTAATGTCCTATGACGAACTCATTCGCATCAATGAATTTGAATCATTATTAAAATCCGAAAAATTTTTAAAAGAGCCCGTTGAATTGCTCACGTTAAGCGCGTGTCAAACCGCAGAAGGTGATGACCGCTCGCCTTTGGGCTTTGCAGGTATGGCGTTAAAATCCCATGCGCGTAGCGCCATTGGTACGCTTTGGCCCATTTCAGACGAGGCGGCGTTTAATTTAATGACACAGTTTTATAAAAATTTAACGGACAAAAAAATGTCTAAAGTTAAAGCCTTGCAACAAGCCCAACTGAGCCTGCTTGCCCATGCTGAAATGAAATACCCGTTTTACTGGTCGCCCTTTATTTTAGTGGGGAACTGGTTATGAGCACTTATCGCACCTTATTTACCTTGACGCTCTTGTTTTCACCCGCATGGTTGCACGCGCAGGCGATAACCGATGGCACAATGGGCGCCGTGCAAACGTTAAGTGGTCAATTCACGGTGCCCGCCTCATTGGGCAAAATGAGCGGAAATAATTTATTTCATAGTTTTAAATCATTTTCCATTAACAGTGGCGAAAGTGCGACGTTTACAGGGCCCGAAAATGTTCTCAACGTGATTAGTCGTGTTACGGGCGGCGACGTGTCCACGATCAACGGCGTACTGCGCTCGCAAGTGGGCAATGCGAATTTTTATTTAATCAATCCCGCTGGGGTCGTCTTTGGCCGTGACGCCAGTATTGACGTGCCAGCGGCGTTTCATGTCGGCGCGGTGGAGACATTGCGTTTTGTTGACGGGTCGCTCTATAGTGGCGCAACGCCTGCGAGTAGTTTAAGTCTGAGTGCGCCAGAGCGTTTTGGTTTGATGAACACCTCATTAGCCAATAATGGACTGTTGAGTGTGCATGGCGCTGCGCTGCGGGTACCTGATCAGCAAATGCTCGATTTAGCCGCGCAGAAAATCATCATAGATAATCAAGCGCAACTCACCGCCAAAGAAGGCGCCATGACACTCACTGGTGGCGAGATTGCAGTCAGTGCTTCAACCCTCACCACCGACACCACGACGGCGGGTAATGCGGGCAATCTTGATATCGCCGCCAATACACTCACGCTCACCGATGGCGCAACGCTCTCAGCAAGCAGTTATAGCGCTGGGCAGGGCGGGGCGGTGCATATTCAAGCAGGGAATATATTGCTAGATGGCAACAATCAAGACGCTTTCACGGGCGTTGTTGCCAATGCCAATGACAGCGGCAGGGCGGGGACGGTGACCGTTGATGCCACGTCGCTGACGCTCCAAGGTGGCGCACAAATGAACTCAAGCACATTTGGTACTGGCGATGCTAACGCCGTAACGGTGAATGCGCAAACGGTCACCCTTAACGGAAATGGCAATACCTCCGGCGCAACGGGTATCGGCTCAAGTGCGAATGCAGGCAGTGGTGGTCAGGCCGGTAATATCGCGCTCACCGCCGATACGCTCACGCTCCTCAACGGCGGCACCATACGTTCAGCTACATTTAGCACAGGCAACGCGGGCACCGTTGACGTCACGGCACATAACCTTCACATTGATGGTCAAAATAATCGCCTCACGCCCACGGAAATTGATTCGAGCACAAGCGCCAGCGCCACAGGGAACGCTGGACAGATTACCGTCAAAGCAGACAATCTCTCTATTTACAATNNATCATTTACAATGCCGGCACGATTGGGTCAAACAGCTTTGGGCAAGGCAATGGCGGGGCTGTGCAAGTGCAAGCCGATAAGATTGACATTAACGGACAAGGCAGCGATGCCGCCGCGTTTACCGGTATTTCGTCCACGACATACAGTGCGGGGCAGGCGGGCAGTGTGAAGGTCGTTGCCAGTGAACTCAACTTGTTTCAATCAGGGCGGATTGCTTCAAATACCGTTGGCGAAGGCAATGCAGGGGACGTCAATGTTGTGGCGGATACGGTGCATATTGATGGCAATAACAGTGACATTTACACCGGTATTGCCTCAAATACTTATGAAGGTAGCCAAGGCAATGCGGGCACGGTGCATATTAACGCATTGCATTTGACCATTGACAACGCAGGGCGCATCACCTCAAACACACGCGGCACGGGAAAAGCCGGCAATTTGATGGTAGAAGCTGAAACGATTGATATTGATGCCAAAAATAGCCCGTATTTAGCGGGGATTTCGTCAGCGGCCAGTCCCGACAGTACGGGGCAAGTGGGCAATGTGTACATTGTCGCCAGTCATCATCTGCGTTTAGCCAATCAAGCACAAGTCAGTATTCAAAATCGCGGTAGCGTGCCCGACGGCGCGGCGATGGCGTTTGGCGAAATTGCGATTACCACCCCTTCTTTACGTTTAGTGAATCAATCACTCATCAACGCGCAAGCCACCCAAAATGCTAATGCCAGCGCCATTGCGCTACATATTGGCCAATTTTTAACCCTGCAAGGCAGCAGCATTAGCACACAAGCGAATTCGGGCAACGGGGGAAGCATTGCTATTGACAGCGGTCATTACATAGCTATGCAGCAATCCTCCATCACAACGTCGGTGGCTTCTTCTATTGGTAATGGCGGCAATATTACCGTTTCCACGCCGGCGTTAGTGCTCGATAATGGCATGGTACAAGCCAACGCTTACAGTGGTCATGGGGGGGAAGTGTTTATCGACGTGGATTCTCTCCTTGGCAGTCAAAATCGTTTGATACAAGGCGGTGATGTTCCGCTCATTTGGAAAAATAGCGTGCCGGGTTTTAACATTATCCAAGCCGCCTCAAAATTTGGCTTGAGCGGCACGGTGAACGTCACCTCCCCGCAACTGGATTTGAGTGGCGTGTTAATTGGACTGGGTACCGCCTCGTTTGGGCGGGATGTGTTAAGCCAAGATTATTGCGCAACGGGTGTGGGCAGTTCGATGACGGTCCGAGGCTTTGGCGTATTGCCGCTCAGCGCCTCGGACGTGTTGTATTAGGCTGTTACTTGACACCCATGACTTGGTAAATGGTGAGCGCATCGGTTTTGCCTTTGACAAGGCATTCACCCACAATTTGCGTGTGAAACTGGTCATTGACATAGTGATGCGTAAGAGTGCCAATAAGAATGCGACAAGGATTTTCAAGCGTTGGGGCGGCAACCGTTTTATCAAAACTCTCAAGGCGAGAGGCTGTATTGACCGTATCGCCAATGACCGTGTATTCCATGCGCTTTTTACTGCCAATACTGCCCGCTACCATTGTCCCTGTATAAATTCCCGTGCGCATGGTTACGGTGGGGAGTCCCTGTGCTGCCCATTTTTGGTTGAGTTCGGTGAGTTTATGACCAAATTCAATCGCACAAGCCACGGCGTGTTGCGCATCACGAGCAATCTCTTCTTCAGTTTCGCGTTTTACCGGTACACCAAAAATGGCCATGATAGCATCACCAATGTATTTGTTAATCATGCCGCCATGTGCCATGACGAGTTGACTCATCTCCTCCATATATTCATTGAGCCATGTGACCAGAAGCTCTGGGGCCATGTGCTCTGAAATGGTGGTGAAACTGGTCAGATCAGTAAATAAAACGGTTGCCGTGAGCGTATCGGGCAAAATACCTTCTTTACTGAAAAATTGTTCACGCACATCCCATAAATGTGAGGCTAGCTCAGGTGAGACTTGGCTTTCAAATAATTTCATGAGTTGCCCGCGTTCAGCACGCGATTGAGTGAAAAAATAAAAAATACTGGAAAAAAAAGCACAAATCCAGCCCAGTAGCGGGGAAACAAACGGCAACCATTCGCCTTGACTCAGTAATACGAGGTAACTGCCTAACAGTACGATAAATTCAACCGTAATTAACGCAAAAAAACGCAAGCCGCCTCGCAAAAGCCCCGTAAACGTGCCAACCAAACACCAAAATATAAGCCATGCGTATTCTATCTTATCTGAAACGGCGTGCATGGGGTGTTGTTGTTGCGTGCCGATGTGTAAAATTTGGCTAATAAAATACGCATGGTATTCAATACCAAAGCGCGTAATTTCACCCGGCAAGAGCCAATAATCCTGCAAGCTTGGCGCCATAGCACCAAATAAGACCACTTTATCTTTTAATGCTTCTTTTGGAATTTTATCGTCCAGCAAATCCGATAAAGTAAACGTACTAAACGTCTCTTTTAACGCAGGGTAATCGAGCATGACTTGATAGCCCCCCGTATCCGCTTGGCGATAGCCACCAAAGTTGGTATCAATTTGCGGCACACGCACGTTGCCAATCGTGAGCGTCTGTCCGTCTAATTGTGCGGCGATTTGTTCATTGGCTAAGTAATAAAGGGATAATAACAACGGAAAAGAGTAATAACTCTCGCCATTGATATCCGAAAATAACATACCTCGCCGCGCCACCCCATCGGGGTCTTGCAAAATGTTATTAAACCCCGTTCTGGCCATGTTGCCATCTAAAGCGGGCGGCGCGGCGATGTAATTTTGTTTTTTGTCACCGCCAAAGAAAATCCAAATGATATTGTCATATTTGGTCAGTACCTGACTGAGATTGTCAGTACCTGGCGGCGTGGGAATATCACGGTATTTATCCACACCAATGACGCGTGCACCCGCTTCTTCCGCCTTTTGTAGCGCATCGGCAAATACCTGATCTGAAAGTGGATGTCCAAAACGCCGAATATCGGGTTCCGTTTCTCCAATGATGGTAATTCGATGGTCTATTGGCTGTGCGGGGCGTTTTGCTAAAAAGGTATCAAATGACCTCAGTTCAAGTACCTGAAGAATATTGAGTGACTGCAACCCTAAAACAAGCAAAAACGACGCAATGCCCAGTAAAAGGCAACTGATCGCAGGGTGTGAAAAATATCTTTTATTTATCAAGCGTAATGCCCACTTGGGTTAGGAGTGCGGGGACTTGTGAGGATTTTTTCTCTGACACATACTGCAGCGTGTCGTACCAAAAACCGGCTTGCGCTAATTGCGCGGGGTCATTGATATCAATGGTTGTGTGCTCGCGGCGAATGGGCGTGCTCATTAAAATATCTTTAGAGCGATCGCTTGGGTCAACAACCAGTGCAATCGACCAAAGATAGGTGATGCCTTCTTGGAGTTTTGCATTAAACGCTACCAATTTCACGCTTTGAATGCCCGGTTGCGTGACTAGCGGCAGTGTTTCTTCTACTAGCGTTTCGCCGGTATTTTCAACAGTCAGCGAAAATTCAACGCTATAGGGCGCTGCTTGTGAAATAGACCAGTACAGAGTTGGCGCCTCTTGCGTGGTGAGTGCAATGTGTTCTTTGGGAACGAGCGCTTGAATGCTAACAGCATTAGCGCTGCTGCCCCGCGTTCCTCCACCGCGCTGCGTTGTGGGAGCACCAGAAGCGGGTGGTTTAAATAAAATAGGCGCGTCGGCCATCGCAACGCTGGTGGAAAGTAAAAAACTAGAGAGTAATAAGGTGATTTTTTGCATCGTTTTTTTAAAAGTGAGTGGATAAAAAGGGAATCAATTAAATATCTATTTGTTCACAGGATAAAAAAGCCTGTGCGTATTTTTTGTGTACATTATGTTTAATAAAGGCATCATGCAAATCGGGGTCAATATGCCCTTCTTCGCGCATTTTTTGCAAAATCAATAAGGCTTCTGATAATTTTTTACCGGATTTGTAGGGGCGATCTGAGGCCGTTAAGGCTTCAAAGACATCGGCAAGAGCCATCGCTCTGGCTTGAATAGGCATTTCTTCACGCGTGAGACCATTGGGATAGCCTTTACCGTCTATACGTTCATGGTGACCGCCTGCGTAGGTGGTGACATTTTTTAAATGTTTTGGCCATTGAATTTGATTGAGCATGGCAATGGTCACGCTTATATGATTGTTAATTACTTTGCGTTCATGGTCATTGAGTGTGCCGCGTGAAATGCGTAAATTGTCAAATTCATCATCGCTCAGTAGCGGATAAGATTGCCCTTTTAATTGCCACGTTTTTTGGCGTAGCCTACTTAGATGCGCAATTTTATCTGGTGACATAAATTCGCCACCCGTATTACACATCTCAAGAAACGCTAAGTCCTCATTTAATTGCTCAACAATGGTTTTTAATGTGTTTGCAATATCCTCATCGGCAACCGTTCGCCCCTGTTTTAAGGCTTGATTTTCTTGTTGTAGTAGCGCGATATGTGCATCACGTTTTAAGACTTCAAAACGGGTTTGAACGAGCGCAATCCGATCACAAATCGTTTCCAATTTTCTGGCTTTGTCTACAATGTATTCGGGCGTGGTAATTTTGCCGCAATCGTGCAGAAGCGCTGCAATTTTTAATTCATACCTGTCTGCCTCGCTAAGTGTAAACTCTTTTAAATACCCCTCGCTAGTGTTATGCGCCGCTTCGGCAATCATGAGTGTGAGTTCTGGCACGCGATGACAATGCCCGCCATTGTAAGGTGACTTGGCATCGAGGGCTTGTGCAATCAATGAAATCATGGACTCAAACATTTGCTCTAAAGTAATAATGAGCTGTTGCTTTGTCAAAACAGTGGCCGCTTGCGAAGCGAGTGATTCACAAAATCGTTGGGCCACTGCATCAAAGGGAATCACTTGTCCTGTTTTGCGATCCATGGCATTGATAAGCTGTAGCATCGCAACGGTTTCATGTTCATGATTTTTGAGTGGAATGGTTAAAAACGAAATGGAGCGGTAATGATTTTGCGCATCAAAAATTTTAGTCCCTTGAAAGTCAAAGTCTTTTGTGTCGTAGGCATTGGCAATGTTGAGCGTTTTATCGTGATGATAAGCGTAGGAAACGACGTTGTTTAAATTTAACTCACCCTCTTGCGTAAACAACGGAATGTGTGGCTGCGCATCAGCGTGTTTACGGCTGTCGCTAAAACGCATATTGAGGCTATTTGAATAAATAATTTCAATTCTAATCGAATCATTAGGGAACACTTTATAAATAGTGCCGCCATCGGCGTTAGTTAATGAAATAGCGCCAAACAAGATTTTTTCTAATAGTTCGGTTGTGTCGTGCTCTGAGGTAAGCGCAACGGTAATGTCGGTGAGTCGTTCAAACTTGTTGATGATGTTTTGCATTTCATCATGTGTGTGAAAAAGCGTATCCGTCATGGTCGTATCATCGTTTAAAAAAGTAGTCGCCTGCAGTTGGCGTATTTTAATTTTACATGGGAATGCTTTTTGAGCATAGCCAGTCTGTTGTCAAGTCGCCTAAATTTACGGTGTATTATCGCCTTTTACGCCACAGTCACGAGCTGTTTTTCTAAGGTGATGAGCGTGAGTGTCTGTGTAGCTGGCCGCCAAAGGTCTGAATTCACATGATAAAGACGTGTTTTGCCTGTTAATGAAAATCCACAGCGTGCATAAAATGCAATCAGTTTATGGC